>NZ_JBHIRI010000010.1:0-84288 GCF_042197005.1 Bartonella sp. AA78NXGY | reverse complement strand
GTTTTGCTATTCGTGAAGGTGGTCGTACTGTTGGTGCCGGTATCGTCTCTAAGATCATTGAATAAATAATGCTTGTTAAAGGGGTGTTAAAAGTGTTTTAGTTTTGAGAGTTAGGGGTATAGCTCAGTTGGTAGAGCGGCGGTCTCCAAAACCGCAGGTCGCGGGTTCAAGTCCTGCTGCCCCTGCCAAAGAGGGATTTTACATATAAGGGAGTGGATTTTGCTGCCTTTTTCGCTTTTTTTGATATGGGGCTTGTTTTTTTGTGTGTGAAACGGTATTGAATAGAAAGTAAGGAAATTGCATAAGTCTGAAAGTTGGCTTTTGCATTTTTTCCTGTTTATTTTGTTCTATAAAACACAATAGGACTAGAGAGAGTATAGTGTGACGATGGCATCTAAAACCAATCCGATTACCTTTTTGAAGCAGGTTTATGCAGAAACAATTAAAGTGAAATGGCCTACACGTCGTGAGACGGTTATTTCTACTATTATGGTTTTGTTGGTAACTGCATTGGCTTCAGCTTTCTTTTTTATTGTGGATCAGGTTATGCATTTTGGTGTTTGGCGGGTTATTGATCTTCTGAAATATCTTTTTAGTTGAGAATGTAAGGAAGTGTGACTGTGGCAGCTCGTTGGTATATTGTTCAGGCATATTCAAATTTTGAAAAGAAAGTAGCGGAAGCTATTGATAAGGAGGCAAAGCAAAAGGGACTTGATCATCTTTTTGAAAAGATTTTTGTTCCAACAGAGCGTGTTGTAGAGGTTCGTCGTGGACGCAAAGTTGATACTGAGCGAAAATTTTTTCCTGGTTATGTTCTTGTTCGTGCTGAGTTAACAGATGAAGTTTATCATCTTATTAAGAATACGCCTAAAGTGACAGGTTTTTTAGGGTCGGATGCGCGTCCTGTTCCTATTTCTGATCGAGAGGTTGAACAAATTCTCAAACAAGTTCAGGAAAGGGTTGAGTCTCCAAAGTCCTCTGTATTGTTTGAGGTTGGAGAGCAAGTTCGCGTTGCTGATGGTCCTTTTGTTTCGTTTAATGGAATTGTTCAAGAGGTTGAAGAAGAGCGCTCTCGTCTTAAGGTTGAAGTGCTTATTTTTGGGCGTCCTACGCCTGTTGATTTGGAATTTGGTCAGGTTGAAAAACTCTGATTAAACTTAGAGTAGTTTTAATTACTTTAAGGAAGGAGTGGGAGGTGATTTATAGCTTTTGTCGGCTTAATGATCCGAACCACGTGACTGCAATCGGGTAACGGGCAAGATGAATTGTCAGTATACCAGTGAAATTAAAGGCAGATTGTTATGGCAAAAAAAAGTATAGGTCAGCTTAAGTTGCAGGTCCCTGCAGGAGCTGCTACTCCATCTCCACCAATTGGTCCAGCTCTTGGGCAGCGTGGTATTAATATCATGGAATTTTGTAAGGCGTTTAATGCAGCGACACAAGAAATGGAAAAGGGGGCACCGATTCCAGTTGTTATTACGTATTACCAAGATAAGTCTTTCACCTTTTCTCTCAAGACGCCTCCTGTATCATTCTTTTTAAAGAAGGAAGCAAACCTGAAATCTGGCTCAAAAGAGCCTGGTAAAGTGTCTGTAGGAAGCATTTCTCGCGATAAAATTCGTTCGATTGCGGAATCAAAGATGAAAGATCTTAATGCGAATGACATTGAGGCAGCAATGCGTATGGTTGAAGGTTCTGCTCGCTCGATGGGCTTGGAAGTGGTGGGCTAATATTATGGCAAAAGTAGCAAAAAGAATAAAAAATATCCGAAAAGATATTGATTTTAATGAACTCTACGCTTTAAAAGATGCCGTTTCAATGGTTAAGGAGCGTGCCGTTGCTAAGTTTGATGAAACAATCGAAATTTCAATGAACTTGGGTGTTGATCCTCGTCATGCTGATCAAATGGTTCGAGGCGTTGCTCATTTGCCTAATGGAACAGGGAGAAATATTCGTGTTGCCGTTTTTGCTCGTGGGGATAAGGCTGAGGAAGCTAAGGCGGCAGGAGCTGATATTGTGGGTGCCGAAGATTTATTTGAAAGCGTTAATAGAGGGACTATAGATTTTGATCGTTGTATTGCAACGCCAGACATGATGCCTCTTGTTGGTCGTCTTGGTAAGATTCTTGGTCCACGGAGTTTGATGCCGAATCCGAAAGTTGGTACTGTAACACTTGATGTCGCCGGTGCTGTCAAAGCTTCTAAAGGTGGTGCTGTTGAGTTTCGTGTAGAAAAAGCTGGTATTGTGCATGCTGGTATTGGTAAGGCTTCTTTTGGTGTTGAAAAAATCGTAGAAAATATAAAAGCCTTTGCAAGTGCAGTTATTAAAGCCAAACCGCAAGGTGCAAAAGGTGAGTATATTAAGCGCGTTGCTGTTTCGTCGACTATGGGAATTGGTGTTAAAGTTGATCCAGCAACGGTTCGTTCAGAGCTAGTATAAGCTGATTTATAATTTTGTTTTGGGGTATGGGAATATCAAAATTGTATTTAAAATGCTGATTTTGATCAGCTCGCTATCTAAGCTTTATAGGGCTTAGGTTGTACCGGGAGAAATTCCGGAATATCCTGTCCGAGATTGTAGGTGATGCTTTTAAGTATCTTAATCAAAAAAACCTGCATGAGACTGGGGTAAAAACTGAGAGTTAAAAGACTTAAAGGGTTTGAGCCAAGGTTGCCTTTGAACGCTGTGCGTGAAAAAGGGGACAGGATCCTCATCGGTGACATGAAGTATTTTATGTTATCAAAGGTAACCAACAGGTTTGTTTTAAGCAAATCTGTTAAATGGAGAGAGACAGTGAATAGAGCGGAAAAACGCGAATTTGTTACATGGCTTAACGAGGCTTTTCGGAAGTCTGGTTCTGTTGTTGTTGCACATTATTCCGGTCTGACAGTTTCACAGATGAATGATCTGCGTTCGAAAATGGGTGAAGCTGGCGGTGCCGTTAAGGTCGCCAAAAACCGTCTTGCTAAAATCGCTCTTCAGGGCACGGAATCTGAATCGATAGTGGGTTTGTTTACTGGACAAACACTTATTGCTTATTCAGAAGATCCAATCACAGCACCGAAAGTTGCTGTTGATTTTGCGAAAAGCAATGACAAATTTGTCATACTTGGCGGTTCAATGGGTGCAACAAGTTTAACTGTAGATGCTGTGAAGTCATTGGCTTCATTGCCTTCATTAAACGAGTTGCGTGCAAAACTTGTGGGTATGATTTCTACCCCTGCGACCCGTATTGCACAGGTTGTTAATGCCCCTGCTGGTCAGGTTGCACGTGTCATTGGAGCATATGCTCAGGAGGATAAGGCGGCTTAAGGCTGTTTGTATTCACGTTTATGGAAGAGCTTTAATGCTTTTCTGTTTTTTTGAATAAGATTTAATAATGGTTCAAATCTTTTAATTGAAGGAATTTAAAAATGGCTGATCTAGAGAAGATCGTAGAAGACCTTTCTAATCTAACCCTTTTGGAAGCCGCTGAGCTTTCTAAGTTACTTGAAGAAAAGTGGGGAGTTTCGGCTGCTGCTCCTGTAGCTGTCGCTGCTGTTGCTGGTGCTGCTGCTCCAGCTGCTGAAGAAAAAACAGAATTTGATGTTATTCTTGTTGAAGGTGGCGCACAAAAAATTAATGTTATTAAGGAAGTTCGTGCTCTTACTGGACTTGGTCTTAAAGAAGCTAAAGATCTGGTTGAAGGTGCACCTAAGCCTATTAAAGAGGCTGCTTCTAAAGAAGAAGCAGAAAAAATTAAATCTCAACTTGAAGCTGCCGGTGCTAAGGTGGAACTTAAGTAAATTTAATTTTATCGGCGGGCATTTATGTTCGCCGATTTTCTTTCTCTTAATACAAAGAGGGAAAATAATGAGTAAAAAACTTTTCCCAATGGTTTCGTAACAGGAATGGGATAGGTTTGGATTACTTACCCCTTCATCATAGAGTCAAAGAGATAAATGGCTTATGTTGGTAGGGAAAGTTAATGATGCTCATTATTGAGTGTCAAGTGAACTGGTCTGCATATGCAGGTTAATGGTATAAGGCTTTCAAGGTTGGTCTACCTTGAAGAGTAAAGATCAAGGAGCGACGATGGCTCAGACTCACGCAATGATGTCTCAATTCAATGGTCGTAAGCGCGTACGGAAATTTTTTGGTAAGATTCCTGAAGTAGCAGAAATGCCGAATCTTATTGAGGTTCAAAAAGCCTCATACGATCAATTTCTCATGGTTGAGGAACCGAAAGGTGGGCGACCAGATGAAGGTTTGCAAGCTGTTTTTAAATCGGTTTTTCCTATTTCAGATTTTTCCGGTACAGCTATGCTTGAGTTTGTAGGTTATGAATTTGATTTACCAAAATTTGATGTTGAAGAGTGCCGTCAACGTGATTTAACTTATGCTGCCCCATTAAAGGTCATATTGCGTTTGATTGTTTTTGATGTTGATGAGGATACTGGCTCCAAAGATATCAAAGACATTAAAGAGCAAGGCGTTTATATGGGCGATATGCCTTTAATGACGACGAATGGTACCTTTATTGTTAATGGTACGGAGCGTGTTATTGTTTCTCAGATGCATCGTTCTCCTGGTGTCTTTTTTGACCATGATAAAGGAAAGTCCCATTCATCAGGAAAGCTTCTTTTTGCTGCTCGTGTTATTCCGTATCGTGGTTCTTGGCTTGATATTGAGTTTGATGCTAAGGACATCATTTATGCGCGTATTGATCGACGGCGCAAGATTCCTGTTACTAGTCTTTTGATGGCATTAGGTATGGATGCGTCGGATATTTTATCGACGTTTTATGATAAAGTGACTTATGAGCGTGATGGAGAAGGATGGCGAGTTCCTTATTCTGTGGATCGCTTTAAAGGAATGAAGCTCATTTCTGACCTTATAGATGCAGATAGTGGTGAAGTCGTTGCGGAGGCTGGTAAAAAATTAACAGTTCGTACTGCGAAGTCTTTGGTAGAAAAAGGACTTAAAGCGGTTAAAGTTAGTGAAGATGATTTATTAGGTTGTTATCTAGCTGAAGATATCGTCAATTACGAAACAGGTGAAATCTACCTTGAAGCTGGTGATGAAATTGACGAAAAAGTATTAAAAGTTCTGCTCGATGTTAGTGCTGATCAAGTCAATATTCTTGATATTGATCACATGAATATTGGCGCTTACATCCGCAATACTTTGAAGGTGGATAAAAATGAAAGTCGGCAGGATGCGTTATTTGATATTTACCGGGTGATGCGTCCAGGTGAACCTCCAACAATCGATACAGCAGAAGCAATGTTCCATTCATTGTTTTTTGATCCAGAGCGTTATGATCTTTCAGCTGTCGGGCGTGTTAAGATGAATTTACGTATGGATCTTGATTGTCCAGACACAGTTCGCATTTTACGCCAAGAGGATATTCTTGCTGTTGTTAAGATGTTGGTTGAATTGCGTGATGGACGTGGTGAAATTGATGATATTGATAATCTTGGCAACCGTCGCGTTCGTTCCGTCGGGGAGTTGATGGAAAATCAATATCGCATTGGTCTTCTTCGTATGGAACGTGCGATAAAAGAGCGTATGTCATCGGTTGAAATTGATACAGTTATGCCACAGGATTTGATCAATGCAAAGCCTGCGGCAGCAGCAGTCCGTGAATTTTTTGGGTCTTCACAATTGTCGCAGTTTATGGATCAAACCAATCCATTGTCAGAAATTACCCATAAGCGCCGTCTTTCTGCTCTTGGTCCAGGTGGTTTGACTCGTGAACGTGCGGGTTTTGAAGTCCGTGACGTACATCCTACGCATTATGGTCGTATTTGTCCGATTGAAACACCAGAAGGCCCCAATATTGGTCTGATTAACTCCTTAGCAACATTTGCGCGAGTTAACAAATATGGCTTTATTGAAAGCCCATATCGAAAAATTATTGATGGAAAAGTCACAAAAGAAGTTATTTATCTTTCAGCGATGGAAGAAGCAAAGCATTATGTCGCTCAGGCTAATTCTTCATTAGATAACGAAGGTCGTTTTATAGAAGAGTTTGTTGTTTGCCGTCATGCTGGTGAAGTTTTAATGGCGCCGCGTGATCATGTTGATTTGATGGATGTTTCACCAAAACAGTTGGTTTCAGTTGCAGCAGCGCTTATTCCTTTTTTGGAAAATGATGATGCGAATCGTGCGCTTATGGGATCGAACATGCAGCGTCAAGCAGTTCCTCTTGTACGCGCTGAAGCGCCATTTGTTGGGACGGGAATGGAATCTATTGTTGCGCGCGATTCAGGAGCTGCTGTGAGTGCAAAACGTAGTGGTGTTGTTGATCAAGTCGATGCTACCCGTATTGTTATCCGTGCAACAGAAGATTTAGATCCTTCAAAATCAGGCGTTGATATTTACCGCTTACAGAAATTTCAGCGTTCTAATCAGTCCACTTGTATTAATCAGCGTCCTCTTGTACATGTCGGTGATAGGGTAGAGAAAGGTGATATCATTGCAGATGGTCCATCCACGGATCTTGGTGATTTGGCTCTTGGGCGGAATGTTCTCGTAGCCTTTATGCCTTGGAATGGATACAATTATGAAGATTCTATTTTGTTATCCGAGCGCATTGTTGCTGATGATGTGTTTACTTCAATTCATATCGAGGAATTTGAAGTTGCGGCACGCGATACAAAACTTGGACCTGAGGAAATTACGCGCGACATTCCTAATGTTGCGGAAGAAGCGTTAAGAAATCTTGATGAAGCTGGCATTATTTATATTGGTGCTGAAGTTCAACCAGGTGATATTTTAGTTGGAAAGATTACCCCGAAAGGTGAAAGTCCCATGACGCCGGAAGAAAAGCTTCTGCGTGCAATTTTTGGGGAAAAGGCATCCGATGTTCGTGATACTTCTATGCGTATGCCTCCTGGGACTTTTGGTACTGTTGTTGAAGTTCGCGTTTTTAATCGCCATGGCGTGGAAAAAGATGAACGTGCGATGGCAATTGAGCGTGAAGAAATTGAGCGTTTAGCAAAAGACCGTGATGATGAACAGTCTATTCTTGATCGCAATGTTTATGCGCGCCTCACCGATATGTTGACAGGTAAAGTTGCTGTAGAAGGTCCGAAAGGCTTTTCGGGTAGTAAAAAGCTTGATAGTACAGTAATGGGGCATTATCCGCGATCCCAGTGGTGGCAATTTGCTGTTGAGGATGAAAAGCTTCAAAATGAAATTGAAGCTTTGCGCAAGCAATATGATGAATCAAAAGAAGCATTACAACGTCGCTTTATGGATAAGGTTGAAAAGGTCCAAAGAGGTGATGAAATGCCTCCTGGTGTCATGAAAATGGTGAAAGTTTTTGTGGCTGTGAAGCGCAAAATCCAACCAGGTGACAAGATGGCGGGACGTCACGGGAATAAGGGTGTTGTTTCACGTATTCTTCCCGTAGAGGATATGCCATTTCTTGAAGATGGGACCCATGCTGATATCGTCTTGAATCCGCTGGGTGTGCCTAGTCGTATGAATGTTGGACAAATTCTTGAAACGCATCTTGGTTGGGCATGTGCGGGGATGGGCAAGAAGATTGGTGCTTTGTTAGAGTTATATCAAGAGACTGGGGATATATTGCCGTTGCGTCAGCGTATTGAAAATCTTATGCCTGATGATAATCATAATGAACCAGTTCGTCAGTATGATAATGAAAGCCTTTACAAATTGGCATTGCAGATGAAGAAAGGGGTTTCAATTGCAACGCCTGTTTTTGATGGAGCACATGAGTCTGATATTAACATGATGCTGGAAGACGCAGGCTTAGATAGTTCAGGGCAGGTTACGCTTTATGATGGTCGTACTGGGGAGCCTTTTGATCGTCCAGTAACGGTGGGATATATTTACATGTTGAAATTGCATCACCTTGTTGATGATAAGATTCATGCGCGTTCTATTGGTCCCTATTCACTTGTTACGCAGCAGCCATTAGGAGGTAAGGCACAATTTGGTGGTCAGCGTTTTGGTGAAATGGAGGTATGGGCGCTTGAAGCTTATGGTGCTGCATACACTTTGCAGGAGATGCTAACAGTAAAATCAGATGATGTGGCTGGTCGAACAAAAGTCTATGAGGCAATTGTGCGTGGTGATGATACATTTGAGGCAGGTATACCCGAAAGCTTTAATGTGTTGGTAAAAGAAATGCGCTCACTTGCTCTTAATGTGGAGCTTGATGATGCGCGTGAACTTATTGCACAGCGGGCATTGTCTGATACGGCAGAATAATAATTCAAGGAGCGCACTAGAAAAGGGCTGCGCTCTTATTACTTTAAGAGGCTCAATAACCTTATTAAGGCTATACAGGTCATTTTTAAAAGTAAATGTATTTTAAAGAAGATCTGTTATAAAATAAATGAGATATTACAACAGGTTCTAAGAATCTTTGAAGGAGAACAGCATGAACCACGAGGTCATGAATCTTTTCAATCCTCAAGCGCCAGCGCAGACATTTGACTCTATTCGTATTTCTATTGCGAGTCCTGAGAAAATTTTGTCCTGGTCGTATGGTGAGATTAAGAAGCCTGAGACTATTAATTATCGGACTTTTAAACCAGAACGTGATGGTCTTTTTTGTGCACGTATATTTGGCCCTATTAAGGACTATGAATGTCTATGTGGCAAATATAAACGCATGAAGTATAAGGGCATTATTTGTGAAAAATGTGGTGTAGAGGTTACTCTTTCGCGCGTACGTCGTGAGCGTATGGGGCATATTGAACTTGCGGCACCCGTTGCGCATATATGGTTTCTTAAATCATTACCAGGCCGTATTTCTACACTTTTAGATTTAACTTTAAAAGATATTGAACGGGTTCTTTATTTTGAGAATTATATTGTAACCGAACCAGGGTTAACATCTCTTAAGCTCCATCAGCTTCTTTCTGAAGAAGAATATATGCTTGCTATTGATGAATTTGGAGAAGATCAGTTTACAGCTATGATTGGCGCTGAAGCTATTTACGAGCTTTTAGCTAGTATGGAGTTAGATAAAATCGCTAATGATTTGCGTCTTGAATTAGCTGAAACAACTTCAGAGTTAAAGCAGAAAAAATTGATTAAACGACTTAAAATCGTTGAAAATTTTCTTGAATCTGGAAATAAGCCAGAGTGGATGATTATGAAAACAATTCCGGTTATTCCACCGGATTTGCGTCCATTGGTTCCGCTTGATGGTGGGCGTTTTGCGACATCAGATCTGAATGATCTTTATCGGCGTGTTATTAATCGTAATAACCGCTTGAAGCGGCTGATTGAATTGCGAGCTCCTGGAATTATCGTACGCAATGAAAAGCGTATGGTACAAGAAGCTGTTGATGCATTGTTTGATAATGGACGGCGTGGGCGTGTGATTACTGGAGCCAATAAACGTCCTCTTAAGTCTTTATCAGATATGTTGAAGGGCAAGCAAGGGCGTTTTCGTCAGAACTTACTTGGGAAGCGTGTTGATTACTCGGGGCGTTCTGTTATCGTGACGGGTCCTGAATTAAAATTACATCAATGTGGTCTTCCCAAAAAAATGGCTCTTGAATTATTTAAGCCTTTTATTTATGCGCGGCTTGATGCAAAAGGCTATTCATCAACGGTAAAGCAGGCAAAGAAGCTTGTTGAAAAAGAACATCCAGAAGTTTGGGATATCTTGGATGAGGTTATTCGTGAACACCCTGTTTTGCTCAATCGTGCACCAACATTGCACCGTTTGGGAATTCAAGCTTTTGAGCCTATCTTGATTGAGGGAAAAGCTATACAGCTACATCCATTGGTGTGTACTGCTTTTAATGCGGATTTTGATGGTGATCAGATGGCGGTTCATGTTCCGCTTTCTCTTGAAGCACAACTTGAAGCCCGTGTTTTGATGATGTCCACCAATAATATTCTTCATCCGGCCAATGGTGCTCCCATTATTGTTCCCTCACAGGATATGGTTCTTGGTCTTTATTATCTTTCAATTGTTTCTGAAAAAGAACCAGGTGAAGGAATGGCCTTTTCTGATATAGGTGAGCTTCATTATGCCTTGGAAAATAAGGTTATAACGCTTCATACGAAGATTAAAGGCCGTGTTAAGAATATGGGGAAGGATGGAAAAGAAGTCTCTAAACTTTATGATACGACACCTGGTCGTTTGATTATCGGTGAGCTTTTGCCAAAAAGTGCGGATATCTCATTTGATATTGTCAATCAAGAGATGACGAAAAAGAACATTTCTAAAATGATTGATCATGTTTATCGGCACTGTGGACAAAAAGAGACGGTTATTTTTTGTGACCGTATTATGCAGCTTGGCTTTTCTTATGCTTGTCGTGCAGGAATTTCATTCGGTAAGGACGATATGGTTATTCCTGATAGTAAGTCGCGTTTAGTCGCAGAAACAGAAGCTTTGGCTAAGGAGTACGAACAGCAATATAATGATGGTTTGATTACACAAGGTGAAAAATACAATAAGGTTGTAGATGCTTGGGGTAAATGTACAGATCGCGTCGCAGATGAAATGATGAAACGTATTCAAGCTGTGGATTTTGATCCTAAAACAGGTCGTCAACGGCCGATGAATTCTATCTATATGATGTCGCACTCTGGTGCTCGTGGTTCTGCTAACCAGATGAGACAATTGGCCGGTATGCGTGGATTAATGGCAAAACCATCGGGTGAAATTATTGAAACACCCATTATTTCAAATTTTAAAGAAGGTCTAACTGTTAATGAATACTTCAATTCCACGCATGGTGCACGTAAAGGACTTGCTGATACTGCGTTAAAGACGGCGAACTCTGGTTATTTAACACGGCGTCTTGTTGATGTTGCACAGGATGCTATTATTTCAGCAGTTGATTGTGGTACCGCAAAAGGGCTTACCATGCAGCCGATTGTTGATGCAGGACAAATTGTTGCCTCCCTTGGGCAAAGAATTCTTGGTCGTACAGCGCTTGTTGATATTCTACATCCTGTCTCTGGAGAGGTTATCCTTGAAGGTGGAGCAATGATTGAGGAAGCTGATGTCGCGAAGATTGAAGCAGCTGGGATTCAATCTGTTCAAATTCGTTCTGCATTAACATGTGAAACACGTCTTGGTGTTTGTGCAAAATGCTATGGTCGTGATTTGGCGCGTGGAACACCTGTTAATCAGGGAGAAGCGGTTGGTGTTATTGCTGCTCAATCCATTGGTGAGCCGGGAACACAGCTTACTATGCGTACTTTTCACTTAGGAGGAACTGCGCAGGTTGTTGATTCATCGTATTTAGAGGCATCTTATGAAGGTAAGGTGGAGATTCGTAATCGTAATGTAGTTCGTAACTCTGAAGGCCATTTGGTTGTTATGGGGCGTAATATGGCTATCCTTATCAAGGATGAGTTAGGAAAAGAGCGCGTTGTACATCGTGTTAGCTATGGTGCTCATATTTTTGTTGATGATGGTGATGTGGTTAAACGTGGCCAACGTATAGCAGAATGGGATCCTTATACACGTCCAATTTTAACGGAAGTTGAAGGCTATGTGGGTTTTGAAGATATGATTGATGGTTTATCTGTCACTGAAACAGCTGATGAATCTACGGGTATTACGAAGCGTTTGGTGATTGATTGGCGCGCTAATCCACGTGGTGCGGATCTTAAACCAGCTATTATTATTCACACGGATAAAGAAGGTGAATCCATTGCTAAATTGTATAAGGGAGGTGAAGCCCGTTATATGATGTCAGTGGAAACTATTCTTTCTGTTGAGCTTGGTGCTCATGTTAAGGCTGGTGATGTTATTGCTCGTTTGCCAATGGAAAGTGCCAAGACGAAAGATATTACGGGTGGTCTTCCTCGTGTGGCTGAGCTTTTTGAAGCGCGTCGTCCAAAGGATCATGCGATTATTGCTGAAGTTAGTGGTACAATTCGATTTGGCCGTGGTTATAAGAATAAACGTCGTATCATTATTGAACCAAATGATGAAACTCTTGAGGCAGTAGAATACTTGATTCCAAAAGGTAAGTTGTTCCACTTCCAAGAAGGCGATCAAATTGAAAAGGGAGATTATATCCTTGATGGTAATCCAGCACCTCATGACATCTTGGCGATTAAGGGGGTTGAAGCTTTGGCATCTTATCTTGTTAATGAGATTCAGGAGGTTTATCGTCTGCAGGGAGTTCTTATTAATGATAAGCACATTGAAGTGATTGTTCGTCAAATGTTGCAAAAAGTTGAAATTACTGAATCTGGAGATTCTGGTTATATTCCAGGTGATAATGTTGATCGTATTGAACTTGATGAAATCAATGATAATTTGATTGCAGAAGGGAAGAAACCTGCATCTGGTAATCCCATTCTTCTTGGAATTACAAAAGCTTCTCTTCAAACACCTTCTTTCATTTCGGCGGCATCGTTTCAGGAAACAACACGTGTTCTTACTGAAGCAGCAGTTTCTGGTAAAATTGATACTTTGCAAGGACTTAAAGAGAACGTTATTGTCGGTCGTCTTATTCCAGCAGGTACGGGTGGTACAATTTCTCAAATCCGTCGTATTGCTGCAGTTCGTGATGATTTGATTGTAGATGAGCAGCGTAAGTCTAGTAATAACGAAGTGGCTAAGGCTATGTTGACAAATATGACAACCGGGGCCGTTACTGAATAATTTAAATACAACACCACATAATATAAAAACGTCTGAATAGAAAGTTCAGACGTTTTTTATTTCGAAATGCAGAAGTTGTATATTTTCTTGAAAAATATCAAAAATTATAAGGCGATAGTTATTTTAAACATCTTTAGTAGCTTATTATTTTGTAATGATGCTTATCTTTTTTGTTACTTTATTTTAAAGTTTCTTAATTTCTAAAAGCAGTATAGAATTTTTCCCAAATATGTGAAACTCAAAAATCATATTCAAGGAAAAGAGTTGATTATCTACAAATCAAATAAGATTGATTTTGAACTTTAGGAAAATTTTTGATTGATATCTTCTATAAAAATTTAAAAGGACTTATGATGAAAGATCAAGAGTCTTTTCTATAATCTAAAAAATAATTGATTCTCTACTATACAATGTTTGTGAATGTATTTTCTTCTAAATTAGAATGCAGAAAAGTAGAGATTAAGGTGCTCACTAAGTTTTATAAAAAATAGACATATTTCTTATAACAATGTGATCTATGCAGACAGAATAATAAAATGTACGAATATTATTCAATTGGAAAATTAACACGTGAGTTTTCAATAATAGCTCGAACTTTGCTATGAAGAAGAGGGACTTCTTATCCCTTTTCGGTGTGGAAGTACACGGCTTTATACATAAACGGATCGTCATAAGTTAAAACAAATCCTGTATGCTAACAGAGTAAAATTTTCGTTGTCTGAAATATCTGATATGTTGACAATGGTTGGAAAACCACCTGATGATGAGAAAAAGCTTAAGAAATTAATTGCAGGAATTCATAAAAAACAAACTGATTTAAAGCAGATGCAGCATGATGTTGATGATCTTCTACAGGATTTAGAACGAATTGAAGAGAGTTTTTTTTGAGAGCTTAGCGGAGTTGGGGGGTAGTCATTGATTATAAATTTATTTTGTCTTCTTTTAGACTAATTTCTTTCTCTTAAAAGAGATAGATTATACCGTCTCTAAGGGGAATATTTACCACTGCGTGAAATGTGTAAGTCATTTAAAGAAATAGAGTGTTTGAAAAAGCTGCAAAGGTATTTTCGCAGTATATTATTCTTGATAAGAAAAAACTATTTTTCATAAAGAAAGTAAAAACAATGACAGTTTCTCCTATGAGTGTTTTTCAATCTATATTGTCACGAAAGTCAATTCGCGCTTTTACTGATCAGCCAGTTAGTTTGGAAACAATCAAAGAAATCTTAAAACTTGCAGCACGTGCACCATCTGGAACAAATATTCAGCCATGGCAAGTAATTGTGCTTACAGGAAGTGTATTACAGAAAGTAGGGCAAGAGCTTTCACAACTTGTGCTTTCAGGTGTAAAAGGAGAGCGTGAATATAGTTATTATCCACGTCAGTGGCGTGAGCCCTATATTTCAAGGCGTCGAAAAGTTGGTTTGGATCTTTATCAGAGTCTTGGAATTCAAAAAGGTGATGAAGAAAAAATACTTCATCAAAAGGCGCGAAATTTTTTATTTTTTGATGCACCTGTAGGACTCTTATTTACAATGGATCACGACATGGAAATGGGGAGTTGGCTTGATTTGGGTATGTTTATGCAGACCATTATGTTAGCTGCACGTGGATTTGGATTAGATACCTGTCCTCAAGCTGCTTTTGCTGATTATCATAAACAGATTCGTACGCTTTTATCTATTCCTTCTGATCGCCATATTATCTGTGGTATGGCACTTGGTTATCGCGATATGAGTGCTCCAGAAAACAATTTTGAGACAGAACGAGAATCGTTAGAAAAATTTGTACGTTTCATTGAAACATACCCATAAAATATTTTATACAATTAAGCATATGTTTTGAAGAACTTAGTGCATTATGAAAAATATTTCCGATAAGATTTCTCATCCTTATTGAATTTTAATATTGCATATTAACACTTATTTTACTACGTTTGGAACATTGGGAGTGGTGACTCTAGGGGCATTGTCCGTTTTAAAGGTTGGCTAATGGAAAACACTATAGAAAGAAAGTGTTGGGTGGTAGCAAGACGAGCGACATTCGTGTTTATTGTTGTCATTTTTTTAGTTTATCTCGCAATTTGATTTTAAACGGAAGAAACGTTATGAAAAAGCATATATGCTCAAGCTGTACTATAGTTTAAGGTGATACGTGTTTCTATCTGTTTTTGAACTTTTTAAAATTGGGATTGGTCCTTCTAGCTCACATACGATGGGACCAATGACTGCTGCTAATATGTTTTTGCAAAAGATAGGAGATTTTTCTCAGTCGTCTGATGTTCAAGTTTCTCGTATACGTGTTTATCTTTATGGTTCTTTAGCTTTCACGGGTATTGGTCATGCAACAGATAGAGCTATCATATTAGGACTTTTAGGAGAAAAAGCTTCTACTGTTGATCCTGATAGCATGGGGTTTTTGTTAGAAAAAGTTATACGTGAAAAAAAAGTGCAACCAGAAGGTCATCCCGCTTATCAGTTTGATGTGCAACGTGATCTTATTTTTGAACGAAAGCAAATCCTCCCTGGACATACAAATGGACTAGCCTTTGAAGGACTTGATACTGATGGGAATGTTCTGTTGCGGCAGATTTATTATTCTATCGGTGGTGGCTTTGTTGTGACTGAGGATGAATTAAGCCATATGAATGATAATATACAACCAGAAGCATTTGAGGTACCATATCCATTCGATTCTGCTTGTACAATGTTATCAATGGCAGAAAAATCAGGACTTTCAATTGCTGAAATGAAGCGCTTAAATGAAGAAACAAAGATAGAGCGTTTTTCTCTTGATGTAGGGCTTGATGAAATTTTTTCAGCGATGACAAATTGCATTGATAGAGGTCTTTCACAAGAAGGTGAGTTGCCTGGTGGATTGCGTGTTCTAAGGCGCGCTAAAAAGCTGCATGAAACGCTTTTGGAAAAACAAAAGAAAAATTACAATTATCCACTTTGGGCAAATGATTGGCTTTCGGTATATGCTATAGCAGTCAATGAGGAAAATGCAGCGGGTGGTCGTGTTGTTACAGCACCAACAAATGGAGCAGCCGGTGTCGTCCCAGCCGTTTTGCGTTATTATCTTCAGTTTAATGATGATTCAGATCGAGAGGGAATACATAATTTTCTATTAACGGCAGCAGCTATAGGCGGTGTTATCAAACATAATGCCTCTATTTCTGGTGCAGAAGTTGGGTGTCAAGGTGAAGTTGGAACGGCATCTTCAATGGCCGCAGCAGGGTTGACCGCAGCGTTAGGTGGAACACCAGCTCAAATTGAAAATGCGGCAGAAATTGCGCTTGAACATCACTTGGGAATGACATGTGATCCTGTTGCAGGTCTTGTACAAGTGCCTTGTATTGAGCGTAATGCAATGGGAGCTGTTAAGGCGGTAACGGCTTCTTCTCTTGCATTATATGGTAATGGAGATCATTTTGTTTCTCTTGATGCTTGTATAGAAACAATGCGCCAGACTGGTCATGATATGAGTGAACGCTATAAAGAGACAAGTAAAGGTGGTCTTGCAGTCAATGCGATATCTTGTTAAGAGCTGGAACATTTTTCAATCCATAACTGGACTTTTTGGAGAGAGATCGTATTTCCTAATAAAGCTTATGTTTTTTGTTCCTTATAAATCAAAATTCCACTTTAATGCAGCAGTAGTTTGAAATAAATCTGAGATGATTCAGTGTTTTCTTAACGAATAATAGGTGTTGCATGCAAGCTTGGAGGGGAGAGTGTTGTACATCTGTTTGATTTGTCTCTAAAGTGGGGAAAAAGTGTAATTTGGAAAAAATAAGAAAGCGTAAAGTAAAATTAGTGATCAATCTGCCATTATTTTTAGCTGGGTTTTATGGCTTTAAAAAGTTTCCATAGCCATATATCTTTTAAGTAATGGAAGATTATGCCTGAGTATCCAAGGAAAATTTGTTTTAAGTCTGAATAATTATGATGAAGAAAGTAGAATTTTAAAGGTTTTAATTTTTTAAAAGTGAAGTTTTTTTCTACCTAGTATGGTAAAAAATGCCTTGAAAAAAAAACACTAATTTACAATAATTAAGAGATATATTGGAAATATCTTTTTTATTTATAAATTTTGTACCGACAAAAAAATTAAAATAAATAATAACGTATACATTAAGAAATATTTATAAAAATTCTCATGAGAATAGAATGCACACGATAGAACATTGTTGTGTTACGCGTTCGTGAGTTCGTTTTAAAAAAATATCTCTCAGGCCTCCCCCCAAGCTCATTTCGCGATGGCACCTGTGAATGATATAACGGTAAATCCATTGAGCTGTCTCTATCTTTATGCTTAATAAAAAGAAGTACGCTGGCATGGTTACACACTTTACCAGAGCCCCCCTCTGTACAGGGGGACTAAAGCACTTGGCATTTGAAACGGTTCATTATAGGCATTTTTAGTCTTTTTGGGACAGTTTCACGCTACACACTAATCTCGCTCATAACATGCAAGAGACGGTTTTGATTGATTCAACATAAACAGATTTTAAATGAGAGAATCTTACGATATTCGAGATTCTCATCTAACAAACAAAATAATTAATTATCTTTATAAATCAGTATCTTGCATATGAATAATATAATGTAAGTTTTCCATGAATGGTATAAAATCTATAGAGTATTAGCATCTTTATTTATAAAGGGAGAAAACCAGCACTATCATCCTTTTTTTCAACTTTCAATATTACAAAAGATCCTAGTACTTGAAATGATTCATAAGGGATACTTTGATTCCTTTTGTAAATGCTTTATATGTCAATTTTGCTCGTGATGAGCAAGCGAGCGATTTTGACTGATTCAATATAAGAAGTAAAATAAGAGTATTTTACGAAAATCTCTTGTTCAATATGCAAAAAATAAATTATAATTATAAATTAAAATCTTATGGAAATCGTTATCATAATATTTAATCTGATAATTTATTTACGTTTTTTCATCGATAGTATTTGTATTTTCCAATTTTCTGTGCCTGTTGACATAAATACAAGTAAGAGAAGTGAGATTGTTTTTTTTTACAGCGTTTATGTTGTATAGGGAGCGTTATTAAGAGGGATTTTCTTTATTGAACTTTTACAATAATCCCACCAAATGATAAGCTTTCATCTAATGAAGCTATTCATTTTTTCCAGAAAGATATCAAGGATAATTTTTTATATTAAATCCAAAAGTGGAAAAATATTGGGTATTTTTATGTCCTTAACAATGTTTTATTGAAAGCTTGAAGATATTGGATAGTTGGAAAAGCTGTCAGAAAATTCAACAATTTAAGAAAAAAGTATGTTTATCAAAAGGTTTTCTGAGGCTGTAGATAATGGTTAATAATAAAATAATTTTTTAGAGAGGGTCTGTAGAATTAAATATTTGTTGCTCCTAAACGGATTTTAATAGGCACATTACCAGTTTGGCTCGCAACGCGTAAATGAATGCGTACAGGAGGCATTATGAGACGACGGTTGCGCATTGTTTGGCAAATGAGAAGGTTAACAAGAGACTGTGTATCTAATGCAGTCGAATTATATTTTAAACCAGTAAGTTTTGCGGCAGCATCGTGAAGAGAACGCAATGAAAGGAGGGATGATTGCTTCAATAAAACTTCTTTTTTATGGAATGAAGCAAAAGCATTATCTGTCATAATACTATCCTTAACGCAGAATTCAAAAATTTTTAGTAGGCTACAGTATAGCAGTTAAAATTTGCTTTCTTTAATGTAGAGCAAGCATCAAATGCAGCTTTTTTTGATTGAAACCCTGTAAAGCGCGCTCGGTAATAACGCTGCCCATTTTTTTCAAACAGTTGCATATGTGAAGATGCGTTCTTTAAAGTGGAAAAAGCTGTATTTTTTGCTTTTAAAAGTAGAGTTTTTGCTTGTTCTTCACTAGGAAGAGAACCAATTTGGATCGCCCATCCGGCATTTTCGGACAAAGAGACTGTTACAATTTTATGAGTCTCAGCCGGTATAGTTTTTTGAGGATTCGGTATTGGTATAATTACCTTATTGACAGCCGTTATTGCGATATTGGAGTTTTTAGGTTGTTCTGCAAATGCTGTCAACATAGTCGAAATTTCATCGTCAAAATTACTTGAATCAGCTTTAATGGTCGGTATAGGAGTATTGGCCCCAGTGGGTAAGTGATAGCGTACAGAAGCTATTAA
Source organism: Bartonella sp. AA78NXGY (assembly GCF_042197005.1). Classification (NCBI taxonomy): domain Bacteria; kingdom Pseudomonadati; phylum Pseudomonadota; class Alphaproteobacteria; order Hyphomicrobiales; family Bartonellaceae; genus Bartonella; species Bartonella sp. AA78NXGY. The sequence goes on along the minus strand of NZ_JBHIRI010000010.1, from coordinate 65,502 downwards.
ACGTTCACCACTTTTCATTTGGCTTGCTTTGGGCAAATATTGATTCAATAAGCTAGCCATATGCTCGTCACGTGCAGTAGATGATTTACCTCCCATAACAACAGCGACAATAGAGCGCCCCTCAAGACGCATCGAAGTTGCTAAATTAGAACCTGACATTTGTGTGTAGCCTGTTTTAATTCCATCGACACCTTTCATTATTTTAATAAGTTTATTGTGGCTGTTAATTTTATGTCCACGGAAATTAAAACTTTTTGTTTTGAACAATTTATATTGTTTGGGAAAATGTTTACGTAAAGCTAATGACAAAGTCGCTATATCTCGTGCTGTAGAATAATTGCGCACATCCGGAAGTCCTGAAGCATTTGCGAAATGTGTATGTTTCATGCCAAGTTTACGAGCTTTTACTGTCATCATTTGAGCGAATTTTTTTTCACTACCTCCAAGATATTCTGCAATGGCAGCAGCAACATCATTTGCGGACCTTGTAATGAGTGCTTTAGCTGCTGATTCTGCAGAAATTGTTTGGCCTGCTTTAAATCCAATTTTTGTCGGTGGACGCATTGCTGCATAATGTGAAACAGGAATTGGTGTATTTGGTGTCACACGACGCATCTGCATAGCTTCAAAGAGTAAGTACAATGTCATCATTTTTGTTAAAGAAGCAGGATAACGTTTCAGTGTTGCATTGGCTTGAAATAAAGTTTTTCCCGTAGTAGCATCTATAACAATAGCCGCATACTTATCAGGATAGGCCCCTTGAGGTGTGGCGGATGCCCAACAGTAAGAAAAAGCTAACATAACAAAAGAAATTGCTATTGTTTTACAGTAGCGCATAATTTTTTGATAATTAATATACACTTGCAGTATCCTATTTCTCCATTTATCCTCAAAAACTTCTATAAAGCTTCCTTTTCTGTAATTTATTGATGCAGTTTAGACGAATGGTATTACTAATTTGTTTACAGAAGTTATTTTATGAGTGAGTGATTGAAGTCTAACCATAGAGGGAAATTTTTTTCTAATACAAACAGGTATTGCAATAGTTATGAAAGAATTTAAAATTAATAAAAATGTACTGCATGGAAAACGATAATGGGACAGATGCTCATAATAAACTCTATAGCTCATATTATGCATAATGAAAAGGGCAAGAATTGGGATGAAGGTAGGCATGGTGCAGTTATAATGCCTAAGGCTAGAGAAAAACTCGAAAAACCTAAATTATGTCGCGTTTTTTTGCTTAATGATGATTACACACCTATGGATTTTGTTGTTTTCGTTTTGAAGAACTTTTTTAAAAAAAGTTTCGAAGAGGCAACGCGGATAATGTTAAATGTTCATCACAATGGGATAGGAGAATGTGGGACTTACACTTATGAAGTCGCTGAAATGAAAATATTACAAGTGAGGGAATGTGCGCGTCAAAATGAACATCCGTTACAATGTGTAATGGAATGGAAGTGAGGAGCTATGCCATCTTTTACACCTAGTCTTGAAGAGGTTTTGCATCGTGCATTAACAATTGCTACTCAAGCACGGCATGAATATGCAACACTAGAGCATCTTCTACTTGCGCTGTTAGATGATGCCGATGCAAATTCCGTTATTCAGGCTTGCCAAGTAGATGTGGAGGAATTGCGAGAGCGCTTAACCAATTATCTTCGCTCAGAGTTAGATGAACAGATTAGAGCTGATGAGGATACAAAGCCTACAGCTTTTTTCCAGCGTGTTATCCAACGTGCGGTGATTCATGCACAATCAGCTGGAAAAGATGAAGTATCGGGGGCAAATGTTCTTGTTGCAATTTTTTCTGAACGTGAAAGCCATGCAGCATATTTTCTTCAAGAGATGGGAATGACACGCTACGATGCTGTACGTTTTATTTCACAGGGTGTCACGCGTGATGATGGGTTATCCATGTTACTTGAAGGACTTGAAGAGCAATTAGATCAGCAGATTTCGGATAATGGTGAAAGAGGAACAAGTGCTTTAACGAATTATTGTGTTGATCTCAATTGTAAAGCACGTAATGGAAAAATTGATTTATTAATTGGCCGTGAAATGGAAATTTCACGCATGATACAGATTTTATGTCGAAGGTCGAAAAACAATCCGCTTTTGGTTGGTGATCCTGGAGTGGGGAAAACCGCTATAATTGAGGGATTGGCAAAACGCATTGTTGATGGGCAAGTACCTGAAGTTTTATCAAATGCAACAATATTTTCTCTTGATATGGGGGGACTTGTTGCAGGTACACGTTATCGCGGTGATTTTGAAGAACGCTTAAAGCAAGTTATTAAAGAGTTTGAGCTATATCCAGATGCTATTTTATTTATTGATGAAATTCATACCTTAATTGGAGCAGGAGCGACATTAGGGGGAAATATGGATGCAGCAAATCTTTTGAAACCTGTATTATCTTCTGGAACTATGCGATGTATTGGTTCGACGACTTATAGAGAATATCGCAAATTCTTTGAACAAGATCGTGCTTTAGAGCGTCGTTTTCAGAAGATTGATATTAATGAACCTTCTGTTACAGATGCGATTAAGATTTTGCAAGGGATGAAGCCTTACTTTGAAGATTTTCATCAGATTAAATATACAGATCAGGCGATGAAGGCATCTGTAGAATTATCTTCACGTTATATAATTGATCGTAGGTTACCTGACAAAGCAATTGATATTATTGATGAAAGTGGCGCAGCGCAAAAGCTTTTGCCACAAAAACAACGCAAGAAGAGTATAGGTGTTAAAGAAATTGAAGCGACTGTTGCTACAATTGCAAGAATTCCACCAAAAACAGTTTCCCGGAATGATCAGAAGATACTGAGTAAGCTTGAAAGAGAACTCAAACATGTTGTTTATGGTCAAGATCAGGCAATTTCCATCTTAGTTTCATCCATAAAATTGGCGCGAGCAGGTTTACGCGAATCGGATAAACCAATAGGAAGTTATTTATTTTCAGGACCAACAGGTGTAGGAAAAACTGAAGTTGCAAAACAGCTTGCATCATCTTTAGGCATTGAATTATTGCGTTTTGATATGTCAGAATATATGGAACGGCATACGGTAGCACGTTTAATCGGAGCACCTCCAGGTTATATAGGGTTTGATCAAGGAGGTCTCCTTACAGATGCCGTTGATCAGAAACCTCACGCAGTTCTATTGCTAGATGAGATTGAGAAAGCGCATCCAGAGTTATTTAATATTTTATTGCAGGTAATGGATTATGGTAGATTAACAGACCATAATGGTAAGAAAATTGATTTCCGCAATGTTATTTTGATTATGACAACCAATGCTGGTGCTTCAGATATGGCAAAATCAGCTATTGGATTTGGGAAAGTACATCGTGATGGTGAGGATATAGAAGCAATCAATCGGTTATTTACACCAGAATTTCGTAATCGGTTAGATGCAATTATTCCGTTTGCACCTTTATCTCATTTAATCATCAATCAGATAGTGCAAAAATTTATTTTTCAGCTTGAAGCACAATTAGCTGATCGAGGAATTTGTTTTGAATTAAGCCCTTCTGCAACTTTATGGCTTTCTAATAAAGGATATGATTCTCAGATGGGAGCACGCCCATTAGGGCGTGTTATACAAGAATATATTAAAAAGCCATTAGCTGATGAAATTTTATTTGGAAAGTTACGCAATGGTGGTACCGTTCGCGTATTGACACAAAAATCAAATGGTAAAAAAGAAAGCTTACAGTTAGAAATTTCATCTTCCGATATATCTGTAAGTTCAAAGAAAAGTAAAATGGAAAACTTTACAAAAAAACGTGTAGGAAAAAAAAGCACAACAACTTAAGAGTGTGTTATAAAGCTGCACGAATTTTTTTTGCATTCTCCTCAAGTATTTCTGGAGGCGTTACCATATCATTATGAGGGGTAAGCTCTATTCCCTCCATACGTGGTATAATATGAAAATGAAGGTGATAGACGGTTTGTTGACTAGCTGCTTCATTAAATTGCATGACAGTTATGCCATCTGCTTGAAAGGCTTTTTTGACAGCATTTGCAATTTTTTGAACAGCTTTAATAACAGGAAATAATGTTTCAGGATCTGCATCAAGTAAGTTTCTAGAGCCTTTTTTAGGAATGACCAGCGTATGACCTGGTGCCTGTGGCATGATATCCATAAATCCAATAACATCATCATCTTCGTAGACCCGAACAGAAGGGATTTCATTGCGAATCAATTTAGCAAAAATATTGTTATTGTCATAAGCTTGTTTCATACAAATATTTCCTTTTATCGTAAGTTTAAGATTCTAATTTAAAAACGAAAAAATGCAAGGTTTATCAGAGTGTAAGACAAAGAAGTATTTTGACTTCAGTTATATTTAGGATAATGCACTGTCTTAATGAAGGTTTAGATTTCTATGATGGCTTCAACTTCTACAGGAACATCCATAGGAAGAGAGGCAACACCAATAGCAGAACGGGCGTGTTTTCCAATTTCACCAAGGATATTGACGAATAAATTAGAAGCTCCATTGGCAACAAAAGGAATATCGGTAAAATGAGAATCTACAGCCACAAAAACAGTAATTTTGACCACACGTTTTATTTTATTTAAGTCACCCAGAGTTGCCTTGAGTTGCGCGAGAATATTGAGAGCGCAAGCTTCAGATGCTTTTTGGGCTTGTTCGGTATTCACAGTTGCACCAACTTTACCGATGGCTATTGGTTTTCCATTAATAAGAGGGAGTTGTCCAGAAATAAAGAGTTGATTGCCACTTTGTGAAGTGGTGATGTAATTGGCAAGGGGGGAGATTACTTCAGGAAGAGTGATTCCGAATTTTTCTAAGTTTTTTTCAATCATATTGGTCATAATTTTAACTCCATAGCTGCTTTATAATATATTCATTGCATAATCTATTTTTTGATTTAAGAAAATGTGTGGTTAATTGAGAAATTAGCCTTTTTTGCCTTATTGTATGATGTTATGCAACGGGGATAAAGTTCGGAAGTTGGGAATGATTAGATCATTATTTATAATAATTTTATATATTGTTTTTTTATGTACTGCGAGAGCTGAAGAGCCCATTTTTATTGTGCCTCATCGAGCAATTTATGATTTTCATCTCGATAGTGTTTCTCATGAAATGACAATTTCTGCGATGTCAGGACGAATGGTTTACGAGCTTACTGGTTCGGCATGCCAAGGCTATAGCACACGTTTTCGTTTCATTAGCCGTGTTCACATTGAAGATATGCCAGTACGTTTGACTGATCAACAGACGACGAGTTATGAGACAGGAGACAGCCGTACATTTCGTTTTAATATCACAGATCAAGAGGGAGAAGAGGTTGTGCATCGTGCCGAGGGGGTTGCAGAGCGTACTCAAGATGGTATTACAGTTACCTTAAAAAAGCCAAAGGAAAAAGAGTATAAGCTTGCAATGGCTGAATTTCCAATAATGCAACTAAAAAATATTATCCGCCATGCAAAAGCAGGAGATCATTTTTACAATGTTACTGTATTTGATGGGACAAATAAAGCAGATAAAGTTATAAAAGAAAGTATCGTCATAGGGGAAAAGAAGACGCTTTTATCTGATAGCGAAACGGAAAAAGTAAGAAAATTGGATGAAGAAGAATATTGGCCTGTTACAATTTCTTATTTTGATGATGGAGAAAATAAAGATGGTTTGCCGGTTTATCGTAGCAGTTTTCTCTTACATGAGAATGGTGTCATGCGTGATCTTCATATAGATTATGGAACTTTTTCAGTGCGTGCAAAATTGAACAGTCTCGAATTCTTGGAACTTGGAAAAGATCTTAATCAATGCGAAAATGCAAATATTAAATGATTAAAGAAAATAACTTGAAAAAGAATCAAATATTAGTATGTTTGCGCTATTCCACACGCGGAGTCTGGGTGTTTGCAAATGATCTGTGAGAAACTTCTAGCAAGCATCCGCCGGTAGCAGGTCTTCCTGCTTTTTCCGCGGAGGTTGAACCGGAAAGGATAAGATTTATGGCACTACCCGATTTTACTATGCACCAGCTTTTAGAAGCCGGTGTGCATTTTGGTCACCAGACTCATCGCTGGAATCCCAAAATGACTCCCTATATTTATGGCCAGCGTAATAATATCCATATTATTGACCTTGCTCAGACCGTTCCACTTTTACACCAAGCACTTAAACTTGTTTCAGATACTGTAGCGCGTGGTGGTCGTATTCTCTTTGTTGGTACGAAACGGCAAGCATCTGACATTATCGCAGATGCGGCGAATCGTTCCGCTCAGTATTACGTTAATGCACGTTGGCTTGGCGGCATGCTCACAAACTGGAAAACGATTTCCAATTCGATCCATCGTTTGCGGAAGCTTGACAAAATTCTTGCTGCTGAAGCGCAAGGCTTTACTAAAAAGGAACGTTTAAATCTTGAACGTGATCGTGAAAAGCTTAATCGTGCGCTTGGTGGTATTAAAGATATGGGTTCTGTTCCAGATCTTATCTTTGTTATCGATACGAATAAAGAAAATATTGCACTCCAAGAAGCAAAGCGTTTAGGTATTCCAGTGATTGCTATTATTGATACCAATTGTGATCCCGATGACGTAACACATCCAATACCAGGTAATGACGATGCTTCACGTGCAATTTCTCTTTATTGCGATCTTTTTGCCCGTGCTGCTCTTGATGGTATTGCACGCCAGCAAGGAGCAATGGGTATCGATTTAGGAGCTCAAGTTGATGCACCTGTGGAGCCTATTTTGGAAGAAAATGCAGTTTCAGAAGTTTCTGAATAATATAAAATGCCTAATTAAGGTACTTTTATTGTCTAAAGAAGAAGTTATAGGCGTGCAGAGGGATTTTGCACGCTTTCACTGTTATAAAATAAAGAGGCAAATATGAGCATTACTGCTGCACAAGTAAAAGAACTTCGAGAACTATCTGGCGCTGGTATGATGGACTGTAAAGCCGCCCTAGCAGAGACCAATGGTGATATGGAAGCTGCTGTTGATTGGCTTCGTAAAAAAGGAATAGCTAAAGCAGATAAAAAGGCTGGTCGTACAGCAGCTGAGGGATTAATCGGAGTCGTATCAAAAGATTCACATGCAGTTTTGGTTGAGATTAATTCTGAAACAGATTTTGTTGCGCGCAATGATGGATTCCAAGACATCGTGCGTAAAGTAGCAACTGCTGCCTTAGATACGCCAGGGGATGTTGAATCTGTTTCTGTTTCTCTTTATCCAGGTTCTGAGAAGACTGTAGAGCTTACGATTAAAGATGCAATTGGTACAATTGGCGAAAATATGACATTTCGTCGTTCCGCTAAATTGTCTGTTGAGAATGGTGTTGTTGCGACTTATATACACAATAGTGTGGCTGATGGGCTTGGGAAACTTGGTGTTTTGGTTGCGATTGAAACAACAGGAAATAAAGAGGCTGCTCTTGCTTTTGGTCGGCAGGTCGCGATGCATATTGCGGCAACCAATCCATTAGCACTTACAGCACAAGATGTTGATGCTGCTGCTGTTGAGCGAGAAAAAGCAATTTTTTCAGATCAAGCGCGTCAGTCTGGAAAACCTGAAAATATCATTGAAAAAATGGTAGAAGGACGTATGCGTAAGTTTTTTGAAGAGGTTGTTTTGCTTTCTCAAGCTTTTGTTATGAATCCTGATATAACTGTTGAGGCCGCTTTAAAGGATGCTGAGAAATCAATTGGTGCTCCAGCAAAAATTACAGGCTTTATTCGTTTTGCATTAGGTGAAGGTGTGGAAAAAGAGGAGTCTGATTTTGCTGCAGAGGTTGCTGCTGCTGTAAAAGGCTAGTTATTGCAAACTCTTGAACAGAGATTTAAAGTCATATCGTTGGTTGTAGAATCTCTGAGGGGAACAATGTAATTGTTGAGAGGGCGTCACGTGAAAAAAGTGGTGCCCTTCGTGGTGTCAAAAGCGAAAATAAATGTGCTTTTGGGGAGATTATGAATGGCATTAGCACTTCCGTATAAACGTATTCTTTTAAAGGCTTCTGGTGAAGCTCTTATGGGAGGGCAGAATTTTGGCATTGATGTTTCTGTTGTAGACCGTATTGCCGCTGATATTGCAGAAGTGCGCACAATGGGGATAGAAGTTGCGGTTGTTATCGGTGGGGGAAATATTTTTCGTGGCGTTGCTGTTGCTTCGCATGGTGGGGACCGAGTGACAGGTGATCATATGGGAATGCTTGCAACTGCTATTAACTCTTTAGCATTGCGAACATCTTTGACAAAATTAGGGGTTGAAACTGTTGTACTCTCTGCGATTGCTATGCCACAAATTTGTGAAAGCTTCTCGCAACGTAAAGCAATAGCTTATATGAATCAGGGAAAAGTTGTTATTTTTGCAGGTGGTACAGGAAATCCATTTTTTACCACTGATTCTGCTGCTACTTTACGTGCAGCAGAAATTGGTGCGGATGTCCTTCTTAAAGGAACACAAGTTGATGGTATTTATTCAGCAGATCCAAAAATAGACCCTACGGCTAAGCGTTTTGACCAATTAACACATGTTGAAGTTTTGCAATGGGGATTATCTGTTATGGATTCAACGGCGGTCACTTTAGCACGTGAGAACAATGTACCGATTATTGTGTATTCCATTCATGAAAAAGGCGGTTTGGCTAAGGTCTTGAATGGAACAGGACGCTTTACAATAGTATCGGAATAAGGGTAAGCTTCAAAGGACAATTGAAGGAGACAGAAATATGAATGTTACATCAATTATGGATGATCTGAAACGTCGCATGGATGGTGCCATTACGGCTTTTAAACATGAATTAGGTGGTTTGCGGACTGGACGTGCATCGGCCAGCTTATTAGAGCCGTTGACCGTTGAATCTTATGGTTCTGTTGTGCATATAAATCAGGTTGCTAATATTTCTGTTCCCGAACCTCGGATGCTTTCTGTTTCTGTATGGGATAAAACGATGGTCGGAGCTGTAGAGCGCGCTATTCGCGATTCTGGTCTTGGTTTAAATCCCATAACTGATGGTACGAATCTACGTATTCCTTTGCCTGAATTGAATGAAGAGCGCCGTAAAGAACTTGTAAAAATTGCGCATCACTATGCAGAGCAAGCGCGTGTTGCTACACGTCATGTTCGTCGGGATGGTCTGGACAATTTGAAAAAGTTAGAAAAAGATGGTGAAATTGGACAAGATGAAGCCCATAGTTTGTCTGAAAAAGTTCAAAAACTCACAGATGAAACTATTGCTGATATTGATAAAATTTTAGCCGTAAAAGAATCTGAAATTATGCACGTTTAAGACGATTTTGTCACTAGAAAAAGGATGTTTACTCCCAGCCTGTAAATTGTTTCTAGGGAAATTGTAGGGAGTGGTGTGCTCTGTGGTAGCAAGGTGTGATGCAGGAAGGTATTCTATCATTTTGATATGGGAGAGACTGATTTGAAAGGGCAGATGTTTTTATTTTTTAGTCTGCGTGGTAAATCATGCCCTTTGCTGGGAGATACTATTTAACAGCATGGTGTGGTTTTTTAGTTGAGCACGTCTTTGTTAAAATGCATAATGAAAGCATTGTTAGAAATTACTCAAATATTCTAAGATGAAGGTTGGGGAAAGAATATAATGTAAAAAAACAAGCCTAACCGTTCTCTTATTTCTCATTATAAAACATGGTAAGTATAATCGATCAAGCAGATGTTATGTGGCGTAATTCGTTTTTTAATGACGAATAGTTGATAGAAAAGTGTTTTTATACGAAACCTATATTAGTTAATTTGTGTGGGGCAGAGGTAACTGCTTTTTCATTTTATATTTGAGAAAATATTAAAAAATATTTTATAATTTTGACGAAGATTTTTGAAGCTGTTTTCATTGATTATTAGTCTCATAAGCGCTATCTTAGTAGACTGAATTATTTATGATAAATTATAAGAGAAATTATACAGGTATGAGATAAAAATACTGCGTAGGGGAGTTTTTCTTGCGTTAATTTTAGAGCTTGTATTTTCTATTTTTATTGTTTGGATGTTGTTTTGTCTAATTTGGTTTATCGTATTCTGACAGCTTTTGTTTTTGGCATTATTGCGTTGTATCTAACATGGTTGGGAGGAAACCTCTTTTTTTTATTTGTATGGTGTATTGGCGGTTTTGTTCTTTATGAGTGGGTGAGTATTACTAAAGAGAAATGGTGTATTTTACAAAAAATATTAGCAAGTATCTTTTATTTAATTTTTGGCTTTTTTTTAGTATTGAGTGTATCTGCTTCATTGATTTTTTGTGTTTTAATCATTTTAGCTACAGTGTTAGCTATTATATCTATAAAAAAGAGTGGTTGGGTTTTTTCTGGTTTTTTATATGCATCTTTTCCTGTTGTTGCTTTATGCTTTCTACGGGATCATGAAATGTTGGGGTTCCAAGTTGTTATTTTCTTATTTACGATAGTGTGGGGAACAGATATTGGTGGCTATTTTATCGGACGTGCATTAGGGGGGCCTAAATTAGCACCACAATTTTCTCCTAATAAAACATGGTCAGGAGCACTTGGTGGTACATTTGTCGGAGTTTTCGGTGGTATATGGGTCGCTTTTGGATTTTTTGATATAAATTTAGCCAGTTTTTTTGTGCCACTCCTTACACTTGTTTTGTCAATTGTTTCACAATTGAGTGATTTAGGGCAATCATGGCTCAAAAGACGGTTTTCTGTTAAAGATTCTAGTTCTTTATTGCCTGGACATGGTGGTTTTATGGATCGTATAGATGGATTGGTAGGGGCAGCTTTTCTTCTTTATTTAATTGGTTCATTTATGTCTGATATGGATGCGCCTTTTAATCTTTTTAGTATGATCTAATTGGGAGAAGATAGTTTGGAACTTTTAAATCATATCGTCACTATGGGTGATTTTCTTTTAAGAAGTTTGAGTATTCTTTTCATCATTATGATTATCATTTTTGTGCACGAATTTGGGCACTATCTCATTGGTCGGTGGTGTGGTATTAAGGCGTTAATTTTTTCGCTTGGATTTGGACCAGAAATAGCGAGTTATACAGATAAGCATGGCACGAAGTGGCGTTTAGCACTTATCCCCTTAGGAGGTTATGTAAAATTTGTTGGGGATGAGGAAAAAATCGATACGGAATCATCCCAATCATCTCTGATTGTTGATGGTTCATTTGCTAGTGCGCATGCTTGGAAAAAAGCAGCAACTGTTTTTGCCGGTCCTTTCTTTAATGCCCTTTTTACTGTTGTTATTCTAACATTTTTTTTCTTTATCTATGGTCGTGTAGCCATTGAGCCCGTTGTTGGTTCTTTGGTAAAAGATAGCCCTGCTCTTCAATCCGGTTTGGAATTAGGTGATCGTTTTGTTGAAATGGATGGACGACGGGTTGAAAGCTTTGAAGATTTGATGAATTATGTAGCTTTTCACGGAAGAGAACCCATAGAGTTTAAAATAGAACGCATGGGGCGAGTCTTTACAACGATGATTACCCCGAAAGTCGTTGAGCGAGATGATGGATTTGGTAATCGAACACGAAGTGCTATGATAGGTGTAGGTGTTCCTGTTGATTTAAATAATCCTGCACGTTTAGATCCAACTTATATAAAACATATTCGCTATGGTTTTGTAACAGCTGTAAGAAAAGCGTCAGACCGTACTGTGTTTATCGCCACTCAAACCGTTCTTTTTATGAGTCGTTTAATAGGAGGCAAAGAGGATCGTTGTCGGCTAAGTGGACCTTCTAAAACCGTTAAAATTGCTTGGAAAGTGAGCGAGACAGGTTTTATCTCTTTGTTGAATTTGGCAGCTTTTCTTTCAATAAGTGTTGGGCTTATTAACCTTTTTCCGATTCTACCGCTTGACGGTGGGCATCTTTTATTGCATGTCATTGAGGTCATTACTGGGAGGAAAATATCTGCTAAAATTCAGGGAATCGTTTTTCGTTTAGGTTTTTTCATTCTTCTCCTTTTTATGATCTTTGTCTTTTTTAATGATTATTTTTGTTGGTTTAGCTAATTAAATTATGGAAAACGCTTTATAAATTAAGTAATAATAGCAAAAACAAATTGAAGGTTGTTTACCATGTCTACAAAATGTTGTGGCGTTGTACATTATAATGAGTAATTAAGGAATGAAAAGTCTCGCTGTAAAAAGGTTGTTATGGCAGTTAGCTTTTAAGGCATCATGTCCAAGGAACGAGAGTAAGGTAAAAAAGCCAATGACTACGAATTCAAAGTTTTTAAATGCAGCATCTGTATTGGTGTTAAAGATGGGGATGATTGCCCCAGCAACGGTTTTTATGTCAATTGCTGCGGTCGGAGAAATACAAGCGTCTGTAGTCCGCTCTATTGAGGTTCGTGGGAATAAGTTTGTAAGTTCTCAGGCGATTCGAGACAATATGGGGATTAAGGTTGGGCAAGGTGTTTCCAGTGGTGATGTTGATAGTGCTGTGAAGAACCTTTTCGAATTGGGTTTATTTTATGATGTTAAAATAAATCCGGTGGGTGATAAATTGGTTGTATTCGTAAAAGAATATGAGGTTGTCAATCAAATATTGTTTCAAGGAAATAAATCTTTTAAAGACCCAGATCTTAAGCGGTTTATTTCTTTAAAACCGAATGAGCCTTTTAATTCTGCTAAGCTTTCTGCTGATATAAATACAATTCGTGAGGCTTATAAAACTCTTGGTCGTAATAATATCACTGTTAACGTTCAAACGATTAACCTTGGAAAAGGGCGGGTTAATGTGGTATTTAATGTCGTTGAAGGGAAAAAAACAAAGATTGGTGATATCACTTTTAAGGGAAATAATGTCTTTGGAAGTCGTCGTTTGCGTGATGTGATTTCAACAAAAACTTCAGGAATTTTTTCGAAGTTGTTGGGAGGTGATGTTTACAGTGAAGAGCGCCTCGCTGTTGATGAAGAAGCTTTACGTCGCTTTTATTATAACCGTGGTTATGCAGATTTTCGTGTAGTCTCTTCTAAAGCAACTTTTGATGCAGCAAGCAATACGTATAAAATTTCTTTCGTTCTTGATGAGGGTGCGCTCTATAAAATTAGCGATATTCAGGTTGAAAGTGATGTTGATGGAATTGACGTTCAATCTGTGAAAAGGATGCTTAAAACCCAGCCAGGTAATGTTTATAGTGCAGAAGATATTGAACAGTCTGTTGCAACTATTAATAACAAAGTTGCTGATTCGGGATATGCTTTTGCTAAAGTTGAACCGCGGGGAAATCGTAATTTAGCAAATCATACAATTTCAATTTTATATAATATTGAACGGGGTACACGTGCTTATATTCAACGTATTGATATACGTGGCAATGAGAAAACGCGTGATTACGTCATTCGCCGTGAGATTGATTTAAACGAAGGAGATGCTTACAATCAAACTTTATTACAGCGGGCAAAACGTCGTCTAGAAAGTTTAGGTTTCTTCAAAGCCGTTAATATTTCAATGGTTCCTACAGATCAATCTGACCAAGTTGTTTTGGTAATAGATGTCGTTGAAGCTTCAACAGGAGATCTCTCTCTTTCTGGAGGGTATACAACAGGGGGAACAAGTCCTGGTATGTCACTTGAAGTTTCTGTTACTGAACGTAATCTTGGGGGACGTGGTCAATATGTTCGTTTAGGATTAGGTGCGGGGCAAGAAAAATCTCGTAATTATAATTTATCATTTGTTGATCCTTATTTCTTAGGGTATCGTTTATCTGCTGGTGTTGATGTTTTTCGTAGTACTTATCGTGCTGATAAAGCCTATGATGTACGGCAGACAGGTGGATCTCTGCGGTTTTCGTTACCTATTAATAATCAATTATCTGCTAATGTAGCTTATTCTTATGTGCAGGAAGAATATGATTTTGGCGGAGAGTATGATTTTGACAAAGAGAGTGACATAATAGAATTATATGGGAAATATTCTGGTGCGATTGTTCAAGCTGCAAAACACAGCCCTTGGAAACGTTCATCAATTAGTTATGGTTTCACCTATAATACGATTGATGATATGAGATCCCCCCATGATGGGTGGTACGTGCATCTGCTTCAGGAATATGCAGGGCTTGGTGGGAGTGCAAAGTTCTTGAAGACCACGGGTAAGGCGATGATGTACAAGACTCTTTCTGACCAGAAGGATATCGTTGGTTTGCTTTCCTTTGGGGGTGGTTATATCCACGGAATGGGCCGAGATGGTGTTCGTATTTTCGATATGTTTAAAGTAAATTCTGATATGATTCGAGGGTTCAAATATAATGGAATAGGTCCGCGTCAGGTTTCCAGTAAGGGTGAGGTTTATTTCTTGGGGGGAACGACATATATGAATGCGACTGCTGAAGTACAGTTCCCTATCCCTGTCGTGCCTGAGGGATTTGGGTTGCGCGGTGCTTTATTTGCGGATATTGCCACGCTTTATGGCAATAATTATAAAGCCGTTTTTAAGGGTGAACCGTCTGTTACCAATACCAAAAGTGCTTGGCGTTCATCTGCAGGTGTGAGTTTGATGTGGGATTCTCCGTTTGGTCCTTTGCGTTTTGATTATGCTTGGCCAATAACGAAACAGGAAGGTGATCGTGTGCAACAATTGAACTTTGGTATTTCTACGAAGTTCTGATTTGAGCGATTTTAAGAAGGAAAAACTTGAAGAGAATAGCTTAAGCTGGGAGAGAAAGTGTTTTGATGGCGGATACATTTTTTTTTACGCCGTCCCGACGATTGACAGTTGCAAATGCTGCTGAGTTGACGGGTGCAAAGCTTCTTAATCCAGAGTTTTCTCATAAAGTTATCAATACTCTTTCTTCACTTGAGAGTGCTGTGGAAGGTTCGCTTGTTTTTGTAGAGCATCGGAAGTTTTCTGATGCTTTACTGGACAGTTCTGCTGTTGCTGTTTTGTGTACGAATGAGATTGTTTTTAAAGTTCCCGAAACTATGGCAATTTTGGTGACATCCACACCACAGCGTGACTTTGCTCAGATTGGTCGTATTTTGTTTCCAGATTCTGTCAAGCCAATGCCTTGGTTGGGGCAGAAGGGGATTTCATCGCATGCGCATATTCATCCAACGGCTAAGTTGGCACATGATGTGTGTATTGAAGCGGGAGCTGTTATTGGTAAAAATGTTGAGATTGGTGCAGGAACTCTTATTTCATCCACAGCTGTTATCGGTGAAAATTGCCGTATTGGATGTGACTGCTATATTGCTCCTAAGGTAACAGTTCAGTGTTCTATAATAGGTGATAAGGTTCAGCTTTATCCTGGTGTTTGCATTGGGCAAGATGGTTTTGGTTATGTTGGGGGCGTTTCTGGAATCGAGAAAATTCCACAGCTTGGTCGCGTTATTATTGAGGATGGTGTAGAAGTTGGTGCGAACACGACAATTGATCGTGGAACATTTCAAGATACTGTTATTGGTGAAGGAAGCAAGATTGATAATCTTGTACAAATTGCCCACAATGTCAAAATTGGACGCTATTGTCTTATTGCC
Source organism: Bartonella sp. AA78NXGY (assembly GCF_042197005.1). Classification (NCBI taxonomy): domain Bacteria; kingdom Pseudomonadati; phylum Pseudomonadota; class Alphaproteobacteria; order Hyphomicrobiales; family Bartonellaceae; genus Bartonella; species Bartonella sp. AA78NXGY. The sequence continues at coordinate 50,043 of NZ_JBHIRI010000010.1, read as the reverse complement.
GCTCAATGTGGCATTGCGGGAAGTACATCTATAGGGGATATGTCTCAGCTTGGCGGAAGTGTGGGAGTAGCGGATCACATCATAATAGGTAAATCTGTTCAGATTGCTGCTCGTAGTGGTGTTATGAATGACATTCCGGATGGCGAAAAATGGGGAGGTAGTCCAGCGCGACCATTTAAACAATGGTTTCGTGAAGTAGCGGCATTGCGCAGTATGGGAAAAGTTAAAAAGGAGAAACGCTGATATGATCAGCAGTGAAAAAACTAAAAACTTAGAGGCTGTCGATATTGAAAAACTATTATCAATATTACCACACCGTTATCCATTTTTATTAATTGATCGTATCGTTGATATTGATGGTGAACAAGAAGCGATTGGTATTAAAAATATAACGATTAACGAGCCACATTTTATGGGACATTTTCCCTCAAAGCCTGTTATGCCTGGAGTTTTGATTTTAGAAGCTATGGCACAAACGGCAGGAGCAATAGCACTTTTAAATTTAGGCAATAAGCAAACAAATTTAGTTTACCTTATGACGGTTGATAATGCGAAATTTCGTAAGCCGGTTATGCCTGGTGATCAGCTAAAAATCCATGTTCAGCTTTTGAAAAAAAGATCTGGTATGAGACGTTTTTCATGTGTTGCAAAAGTAGAAGATGTTCGCGTCGCTGAAGCAGAAATTGCTGCGATGATTGTCGAAGAAGCATAAACGATATTTGATGGGAATTAAAAAATGTCCGGTACGAAAATCCATCCAACTGCTCTTGTGGAGAAGGGAGCGCAGCTTGGTGAGAATGTACGCGTTGGACCATTTTGCCATATTAGTTCAGAGGCTGTTATTGGTGATGAATGTAGTTTGACAAGTCATGTTGTAATAATGGGAAAGACAACGTTAGGAGCCAAGAGTAAAGTATTTTCTCATGCCGTTTTGGGGGCAGATCCGCAAAATAATAAACATAAAGGAGGGGCTACAACTCTTTTTATTGGTAAGAATTGTACGATTCGTGAAGGTGTAACAATGCATAGGGGTTCCGATTCGAGTGTAGGAATGACAGTTGTTGGTGATAATTGCCAATTTTTTTGTTATGCGCATATCGCTCACGATTGTTATGTAGGCAATCATGTAACATTTGCCAATAACGCAATGATTGCTGGTCATGTTACTATTGGTGATTATGTGATTATTGGTGGTGGTGCTGCTGTTCATCAATTTGTTCGTGTTGGACATCATGCATTTATCGGCGGCGTATCTGCACTGGTTGGTGATCTGATACCTTATGGAACAGCTGTTGGTGTGCAGGCAAAACTTGCTGGACTCAATATTATTGGCATGAAGCGTGCAGGACTTGAGCGTCAAGATATTCATGCACTCCGTCATGCGGTTGCTATGCTTTTTGATCATAGCAAACCATTTAAAGAGCGTGTCAGTGATGTTGCTTCTTTCTATTCTTCTTCTCAGTCTGTTTCTGAAGTTGTTAATTTTATTAAAGAAGAAGGAAAGCGTTTTTATTGTACACCAAAATTTGAAGGTGTTAGAATAAAAGAACATAAGGATTAAAAATGCCTATTTGGGGAGCCAGAAGTTTTTTTTCCGGCCGTACTGCTATTATAGCAGGAAATGGTGTTCTACCGATTACTGTTGCGCAGACTCTTGAGAAGAATGGAGAAAATCCTTTTCTTGTGCTTTTGCATGGTGAGGCAGATTCTGTTCTTTATCGCTATGAGCATTGCGAGCTATCAATTGTAGAGTTAGCACGACTCGTTAAAATTTTAAAAGAGGCTGGTGTATATAATGTTGTTTTGGCAGGTGGTGTAAAAAAGCGTCCACTTCTTAAACAATTGCGACTGGACTGGACAACATTTTTAGCTCTTCCTAAGTTAATCGGAGCTTTGAAGAGGGGAGACGATGCGTTATTAAAAGCTTTTATACGGGTTATTGAAGCACACGGTTTTTGTGTTATCGGTGCTCACGAAATAGTCCCAGATCTTTTAGCTCCCATAGAATTTAATTTAACAGTACGGCGCGCTACTCCAAAAGAGAAAAAAGATATTTTTTTAGCAGTAGAAGCAGCAAAGCTTTTAGGTCAATTAGATATCGGGCAAGCCGTTGTCGTTGTCCAAGGAAGGGTGGTTGCTCTAGAGGGGGCTGAGGGAACTGATAGTATGTTGTGGCGTATTTGTGAAATGCGAGAAAGAGGGCAAATTCCCCTTAAAGGTGGCATTCTTGTAAAATGCGCAAAACCACAACAGGATAATCGCGTTGATTTGCCATCAATTGGGCCCGCGACAATAATGAATATTGCAAAGAGTGGTTTATCTGGTGTTGCGGTGGAGGCAAATAGAAGTCTAATATTATCAGTGAAAACAACAATAGAAAAAGCCAACAAATATTCTTTATTTATAGAGACATTTGAAAAGTTTGGTCATGAATAATTGTTTCTTAAAGATTGCAGTGGTTTCAGGTGAGGAATCTGGTGATTTACTTGGGGCCGATCTAATTTCTTGTTTATCACAACAGATAGGATGCAATATTCATTTGATTGGTGTTGGGGGGAGCCATTTAAAGGCATTAGGCTTAAAAAGCTTTTTTGATTCCCATGATATTGCTTTAATAGGTTTAAAGGAGGTGTTGAAAAAACTACCATTGTTGTTGCTACATATTCGCAATTTATCCAAATTTATTGCACAAGAACAACCTGATTGTTTAATTATTATTGATAGTCCTGATTTCACGCATCGTATTGCAAAAAAGGTACGTGCTTTAGCGCCTTCTATTCCTATCATTAAATATATTGCACCGACTGTTTGGGCATGGAGGCCAGAGCGTGCGAAAGCTATGTGTGGATTTGTTGATCATGTTTTAGCGGTTTTTCCTTTTGAAGAAAAGATTATGCAAGATTTGGGAGGCCCTGCCACGACTTATGTTGGACATCGTCTTTTGACATATCCTCCCCTTTTGAGAGTTCAGTCAGAAAAAAAAAGCCAATTAGAACAAAGAAATTTGATCGATACACAAACATTATCGCCTACATTAGTTATTTTGCCAGGATCACGCAATTCAGAAATTCGTTCCTTAATGCCTATTTTTCGAGAAACAGTAGAGATTCTTGTACAACGTATTCCTCATTTACGTATTATTTTACCAACCTTACCTCATTTGGTAGATAGAATCCGGGACTTTGTGCAGGGCTGGAAAAGCAAGATAGAAATTGTAGTTGGTGAAGATGAAAAATGGCGTGCTTTTGCACAAGCAAATGTTGCTCTTGCTGCACATGGAACTGTTTCACTTGAATTAGCCTTAGCAAAAGTTCCTATGGTTCTTTGCTATAAACTTGATTTCTTTTCTAAATTATTTATTTTTCCTAAAATGATGTTATGGAGTGCTGCTCTTCCAAATATTATTGCTGATAAGCCTATTGTTTCGGAATATTTGAATGAATTAATCCGTCCTGGCATGTTAGCAAGACAGGTAGAACAACTTTTGGCTAATCCTTTATTGCGACAGGCACAACTTGATTCCTTTGAGATGGTAGAACAGAAAATGAAAACTGAAGTACCATCGGGGGTTGTTGGCGCACAAACAATTATCACTCTTTTAAAAAGCAGGAATAAAATTGTATAAATAAAGCAATATTTTAATGATTAATATTTAATTTTAGCAAGAAAATTACAAGCACGTTGGCTTTTAGGATTGGTAAAAAATTCTTCAGAGGCTGCATCTTCAACAATTTTTCCATTTTCTAGAAAGAGTATTCTTTCTGAGACTTTACGTGCGAAGCCCATTTCATGGGTAACACAAAGCATTGTGATCCCTGTATCGGCTAATCGAGCCATCACTTCCAAAACTTCTCCCACACTTTCTGGATCAAGAGCAGAGGTTGGTTCATCAAAAAGCATGACTTCGGGTTCCATACAAAGTGCACGGGCAATCGCAACACGTTGTTGTTGCCCACCAGAAAGTTGTAAAGGATATTTTTCACAGTGTTTTTCAATACCAACATGCGTTAAGTAACGAATTGCCCGTTCTTGTGCTTGTTGTTTGGAAAGCCCTTGAACGGTCATAGGTGCTAAAATACAATTTTGTATAACGCTCATGTGGGGAAATAAATTAAAGTTCTGAAAGACCATTCCTATCTTACGAAGAACATTTTTTTGCTGTTGTATAGGTGCAGTATGGATATCAACGTTATGGATACAGATTGAACCTTTTTGTGCTTGTTCTAATTGATTAATACAACGAATTAACGTTGATTTTCCTGATCCGGATGGTCCACAAATAACGATATGTTCACCAGCTTGAACATTAAAGTTGATATCATGTAGGACCTGAAAGTTTCCATACCATTTATTTAGATTTCGAATAGAGATCACTGGTTTTTTACTGGGAGAGATCGATTTATTATTTTTCAAATTCATCTTATTTTATTCTTTCATTGATGAAGAACTTGATTAATTCAACATTTTGGTTTGGTAAAGTTTTTTATGATCATTTTATTTACCGTAAATGTCGAGTGAGGCGCTGCTCGATAAAAACAATAAAACGATGAATGAGTTCAACGATAAAGAGATAGATAAGAGCAGCCCAAACGTAAACTTGAAAATCGAAAGTCCGTGAATAAGCGAGTTTAGCAACCCCCATTAAATCATAAACAGTAATAAGTGAGGCAACAGCACTGGATTTAATCATTAAAATCAACTCATTTCCTAGGGGGCGTAATGCTACAATCATTGCTTGTGGAAGAATAACTCTAAAAAATGTGACAGAGTTGCTTAAACCTAAAGCTTTTGATGCTTCGCGTTGTCCAGTTGTTACGGATAGAAAACTTCCTTTAAAGATCTCAGATTGATAGGCAGCAGAATTGAGTGTAAAAATAAAAAGACAACAATACCACGCGTTTTGAAAAAACCACCATAGCCCCACCTGTTGCCAAAAACTGTTCATTGAACCAAGCCCATAATAAAAAAGAAAGAGTTGAGCTAATAAAGGAGAGCCGCGGAAAAAATAGACATAAGCATTTGCAAAATATTGTAAAAATGTATTCTTTGATAGACGTGCAAAAGCGATAATCATACCCAAAAAAAGACCTAGAGAACAAGAAATAGAAACAAGCTCAACAGTAATAATAAAGCCATTAATAAATTTTGGTCCATAATGGCTTAAAAGATCAGGATTAAAAAGGAAATAAAGCCACTCAGGAATCATTGACCTAGCACCTTTTTATAGCCTATTTGAGTGTATGTTTCCAAATGGCGTAAGATTGCAGTAAAAAACGCTGAAAATAACAAATAGAGTAAGCATGCTATAAAATAAAATAGCATGGGTTTATTGGTAGCAGCGACAGCTAAATTCGTTTGTCGCATGAGGTCAACAAGCGCGATTGTAGAAACAAGGGATGTATCTTTCAGTAAAGTAAGCCAATTATTAGAAAGTCCTGGTAAGGCATTTCGGATGAGCTGAGGAAAGACAATACGAAAAAATGTGGTTGTTCGCGAAAGACCTAAAGCTTTAGCCGCTTCATATTGACCTTTATCAAAAATATTAAATGCTCCAAGCCAAACTTCACAAGAAAAAGCTGCAAGAACCATACTAAGAGCAAGAACACCAGCAACAAAAGCATTGATACTGAACATGATTTCAAAATTAAAATAGTCAAATAAATTTTGAATAAGGCTTTGTAATCCGTAGTAAACTAAAAACAGAGTTAAAAGCTCTGGTAATCCACGAAACACCGTTGAAAAGAGACGTGCTAGAGCTTTAGCTATCTTAATATTGGATCGAATCATTACTGCATTGAGAAGTCCTAGAGGAAATCCTAGAAGGCCACAACATAACGCCAATGACAATGTCATTCCTGCACTGGAAAGTATAACCGCTCCCCATCCCCCATTGCTAAATGATAGCAATGCTAAATTTTCAATCATTCTTGTGTTCCTCATGAAAGAGTTAGATAATATTTTTTAGCAATAACCAACGGGTTTCATTTAAATATCATATTGATATTTAATAAACATCACTTGTAAAATATTTTCTCATAATTTTCTCATAAGTTCCATCCAAACGAATTTCTTTTAGCGCCTCATTGAGCTTATTTTTAAGATCATTATTATTTTGACGGACTGCAATTGCAACAGGAAATCTTGTTTCTTCTAGAGTTCCTAGGAGAAAACAGCAATCTTTTCCTTCATTTTTAAGCCAATTTAATGCTTGTAATTTATCAACAATAATCACATCAAGTCGATGATTTAAAAGATCACGATTCACTTCGATTGTGGAAGGATAGAGTTTTATTTTCACCTCTTCAGAGGCATAATGATCTTCTGCATAGAAAGCTTGTGTTGTATTTGATTGCACACCAAGATTTTTACCTCTAAAGTCTTTTGTCGAGATTTCTTTAATTTCCGAAGCTTTGGTAACAATAACAGCCAGTGCTGTATCGTAGTAAGGATCTGTAAAGTCAATTTTTTGTAAACGCTCTTGTGTGAGAGAGAGGGAAGCAATGATAGCATCATATTTTTTTGCAATAAGTCCAGGGATCATTCCCTCGAAGTCTTGTGTAACAATAGTACACTCAACATTCATTTTTTTACAAAGTGCATAAGATATATCAATATCAAGTCCCTGCAATTTATTATTTGAGTCAATATAACTGAAGGGAGGATAGGTGCCTTCACTCGCAATTTTTAATGTTTTCGCATCAGCCAATTGGGTGAATAGTGCGGCGCTTATTATAAGAGCTCCTGCTAATAGTTTCATGATGTTCTCCTATTGGATAAGCGGGCAATATGAAATCATTATGTTTTTATAATCTGTAAGCTTTTTGGGAGCAATTCAAAAATTTATTGATGTTTATTTTAGATCATTATGTTGGGCATTATTGATAAAAAAAGAATAAATATCTTATTGCTTGTATGATAGCTTAATTTTCACGAAATGATTGATTTGAATCATTTCATGAGTCAAAACTGAGATTTTTTTTGAAAATAAGGCTATTCAATTTGAACATAAAGAAAAAATTAGATTTTGATACGATAAAAATACAACCTTATTGTTGTTATTAGATTCTACAAAATGTTTAGATCTCAAGGAGCAATTAAAAGTTATTTTGATAAATGTAAATTTTCTTATAAAAATGCCGAATTTCCAATTATACCCGCATGTCCAATAAAAAGTTAAAGATACCCCTTAAATATACAGATTGAGTTTTAATTCATAGTGATATCTAATTGATATCGAAAGTAAAATATTTTCTCATAATTTTCTCATAGGTTCCATCGGCGCGAATTTCTTCTATTGCTTTATTAAAACTGTTTTTAAGATCATTATTATTTTGACGGAGTGCAATTGCAATAGGAAAATTTGTTTCTTCTAGAGTTCCCAAGAGGAGACAGCAGTCTTTTCCTTCATTTTCAAGCCAATTTAATGCTTTTAATTTATCAAAGATGATGATATCAAGCCTATGGCTTAAAAGATCACGATTAACTTCTGTTGCTGTAGGATAAAGTTTGATATTAACTCCTTCAGAGGCATAATGATCTTCCGCATATGCAGCTTGTGTTGTATTTGATTGTACACCAAGGTTTTTACCTCTAAAGGCTTGTGTTGAGATTTCTTTAATTTCCGAATTTTTGGTAACGATAACAGCGAGTGCTGTGTTGTAGTAAGGATCTGTAAAATCAATTTTTTGTAAGCGCTCTTTTGTAGGAGAAAGGGAAGAAACGATAGCATCATATTTTTTGGCAAGAAGACCGGGAATCATCCCCTCAAAGTCTTGTGTGACAATAGTACATTCAACATTCATTTTTTTACAAAGCGCATAAGATATATCAATATCAAACCCTTGCAGTTTGTTATTTGAGTCAATATAACTAAATGGCGGATAAGAAGCATCGCTTGCAATTTTCAGCGTTTGAGAATTGGCCGATAGGGTAAACAGTGTCGCGCTTATTATAAGAGCTCCTGCTAATAATTTCATTATGTTCTCCTATTAGATAAGCTGGCAAATATGAAACCATCATGAATTTTTATAATCTGTAAGCTCTTTTGGAGCAATGTAAAAAATTTATCTGTGTTCATTTTGCTATCATTATGCTGAATATCATTATCAAAAAAATAATTTCTTTTTATAAAGTATGGGAATAAAAAATATATGAAAGAAAGTCACCTCTTATTGGTTATAGGGTGATTTTTAATAATTTTATTTAAAAATCAATAATTTATCTTTAAAAGAAAAACTATCAACTTAAATACAAAGAAAATTTCAGCTTTTAACAGGACAAAATGTAAAAGTGTTTTTATTCTAATTAGAGAAGCACTTAATGTAAGCTTTTTGCAATTTTATCTGAAGAAGATAGAAAGAAAAATTCTGACATTGCTAGATTTTAATATGTAATAAGGCTTTTAAACATGGGGGAATGATAGGGAATACATTTCCATTAAAGATAATGAGGATTATAAGGTAAAATTTTCAATTTCTTTTTGCTAAATGTTTGGCTAATTTGCAGAAGAGTATTCTCAATTTCTTTACAGAGCTAAAACTTAGAATTTTTTAGTAAATTTTTATGATGATGTTATCTCTGTAGAAAGAGTTTTAAAATCACGTTTTATAAAAATTTTTAAAGGATGTTTTTTGATTACTCTCAATAAAGCTTCAGTAAATTGAAGCTTTATTGATTTCTTTTTTTAATTTGCACGTTCATCTATAGGAACATAGTCACGCATAGCATAGCCTGTGTAGAGTTGTCGAGGACGACCAATTTTTTGTGCAGGGTCTTCAATCATTTCTTTCCATTGTGCCACCCACCCGACACTGCGCGCCAATGCAAAAAGGACAGTAAACATTTCAGTTGGAAAACCTAGAGCTTTTAATGTAATGCCGGAATAGAAATCAACATTGGGATAAAGCTTTTTCTCAATAAAATATTCATCACTTAAGGCAATTCTTTCAAGCTCTATTGCAATATCAAGAAGAGGGTCATCTTGAATGTTGAGTTCTTTTAAAACTTTATGACAGGTTTTTTGCATGATTTTTGCACGTGGATCATAATTTTTATAGACACGGTGCCCAAAGCCCATAAGGCGGAAAGGATCATTTTTATCTTTTGCACGTGCAATAAATTCAGGAATTCTTTTAATAGAACCTATTTCTTGTAGCATTTTTAGGCATGCTTCATTGGCACCACCATGTGCTGGTCCCCAAAGGCATGCAACACCTGCTGCAATACAGGCAAACGGATTAGCACCTGAGGATCCAGCAAGACGTACCGTAGATGTAGAAGCATTTTGTTCATGATCTGCATGAAGGGTAAATATTTGATCCATCGCCCGAGCAAGCACAGGGTTTGTTTTATATTCTTCACAAGGAACAGCAAAACACATATGGAGGAAATTTGCAGCATAACTAAGATCATTACGTGGATAAACAAATGCTTGTCCAATACTGTATTTATAGGCCATAGCAGCAAGCGTTGGAACTTTTGAGATAAGACGAACAGAAGCAATCATTCTCTGGTGAGGATCTGTAATATCAATAGAGTCGTGATAGAACGCAGACATAGCGCCAAGGCAGGCAACCATGACGGCCATAGGATGAGAATCACGACGGAAGCCATGGAAGAAGCGTGCAAATTGTTCGTGGACCATGGTATGCTGCATAATACATCGATCAAATTCATTTTTTTCTTGCTGTGTTGGGAGTTCACCATAAAGTAAAAGATAACAACTTTCGAGAAAGTCTCCTTTTTCAGCCAATTGATCAATAGGATAACCACGATAAAGCAATATGCCTTTATCACCATCGATATAAGTAATTTTTGATTCACAAGAAGCTGTTGAAGTAAAACCAGGATCATAAGTAAAAATATCGGTTTTTTTATAGAGAGAAGCAATTTCAATGACTTCAGGTCCACTCGTGCCTTTACGCAAGGGAAGCTCTACTTTTTTATCATTCACAATAATATATGCGTTATTCTCAGACATTCGGTATTCCTTTCAGATCCTTCACTTCTAAAAATTAAGACTCTGCTTCATCAGAGTGGGGGATGTATAACTGAAGCTTTTCTTACTTATTTAAGGGTAGATTGCCTCTAAAAGTGAGTACATGCAATCTAAAAATATTTCCTTATTGATCATTATTACTCAATAAGAAATGTATTTCAATGATATAACATAAAAAACTCTTTTAGGGCGCGTTGAGATATCTGTATAGATCCTTATTTGAGGAAATATACTCAGTGCACATCATGGGCATATTGTTGTGATAAGTTGGTCCTTGATGCGATGAAGGGATTCATTGCGTCCTAATAAAATAAGAATATCCAAAACACCTGGTGATGTTGCACATCCTGTAAGAGCTGCGCGAAGTGGTTGGGCGATAGATCCAAATTTGAGATTCTGTGTTTGGACAAAAGAGCGAAGTGTTTCATCTAGAGTTTTTGTATCCCAAGAGGGGCACGCTTTCAGAGCAAGATAAAGATCGTTTAAAATGGTTCGTCCATTTTTATCTAAGAGCTTTTGAGCTTTTTCATCAAGTTGTAAAGGTCGTTGCGTAAAAATGAAGGAGGCATTGTCAATCAGTTCGCACAGTGTTTTTGAACGTTCTTTCAAATGCGGGATTGCTTTTAAAAATTGAACACGGCGTTTTTCATCAAGTCTTTCAATAATTTGTGCTCCCCTATCGGTTTCTGGTAGAATATTAAGAGCGGCATCAAAAAGTTCTTGATCATTACTCATACGCATATAGTGTCCGTTGATGGAATCGAGCTTTTTGAGATCAAAACGAGCAGCACCTTTGTTAATATCCTCAATATCAAACCAAGAAATCATATCTTTAAGTGACATCAGTTCGTCATCACCATGACTCCAACCTAAACGGACAAGGTAATTGCGCAAAGCAGCAGGAAGATATCCCATTGTTCGGTAGGCATCAACACCGAGCGCACCATGTCGCTTTGATAATTTTGCACCGTTTTCACCATGGATAAGAGGAATATGGGCCATAACAGGAATGTCCCATCCCATTGCTTTAAAGATAATCGTTTGTCGGGCTGCGTTGGTAAGATGATCGTCACCACGTATAATATGTGTGATGCCCATATCATGATCATCAACGACAACAGCATGCATATAGGTAGGCGAACCATCAGAACGCAAAATAATGAAGTCATCGAGATCTTTATTAGGAAAACGGACATCACCTTGAACACGATCATGTACAATCGTTTCTCCATCTTGAGGGGCTTTGATGCGAATAACAGGCTTAACACCTTTAGGAGCTTCAGAACTATCACGGTCACGCCAACGTCCATCATAACGTGGTGGGCGCCCTTCTGAACGGGCTTTTTCACGCATTTCAGCTAACTCCTCAGGTGAAGCATAACAATAATATGCTTTGCCATTCTTGACCAACTGTTCAGCGATTTGGCGGTGACGTTCTGCTCGTTCGAATTGCGAAATAGGGGCGCCATCATAACTAAGACCCATCCAGTGCAAGCCATCTATAATGGCTTTTACAGCTGCTTCGGTTGAACGCTCTCGGTCTGTATCTTCAATTCGTAAAAGCATTTTTCCACCGGTATGTTTTGCATAAAGCCAATTAAAAAGAGCAGTACGAGCACCACCAATGTGAAGGAAGCCAGTGGGTGAAGGGGCAAAACGAGTAATAACAGACACGAATATTTTCCTTTAAACTAAGATATTACTTATGGAATTTTATAGAAAAGTCATGTTAGCATAAGTGATGGGGCGTGCAATAGCCGTATTGCGAGTTAAAGTGGGGGACTGATGTTTTATAAAAGTAAAGAGGGTTTATCCGAAAAATCTGTTACAGAAAGAAAAAAGCCATGTCAGATAGGGCAGAGTGTTTTTTCTAGGTATGATGATGCAAAGAACAGTAGCTATAATCAACAAAAACTTTTTTTATTGACACTCTTAAAAGAAGTAATCATTTTTTTTCGCAAATGGTTAGAAGATTGTATTAATAAAGAAGTTTCTTTTGGTATCCTTTTTTCGCTGATTTTAGTCTTTTTTGCCCTAGGAATCATTTTCTATTTTCATTTAGAGTGGGAACCAAGTTGGGGACAATTGGGGGCGTTGGTCAGTATTTTTCTGGGAATATTCTATGTAGCACGTTTTTATCGAAAAATATCGATTCCCGTGGGGTTTCTGTTTTGTATTATATTGGGTGCTTTAGCGGCAAAAATAGAAACGTGGCGTATTGCAACACCCATGCTAAGCAGTGACATTGTCACTACATTGACGGGAAGAATTGTTTCTATTGAGTCAGGTGCCAAAGGAGGATTTCGTTTAGTTTTGGATATTTTGAATACAGAAAATCCCGTATTACGCCATAGTCTTCATCGTGTTCGTTTATCGGCAAGATATTTGCCATCTGGCTTAGCGATTGGTGATGGATTGCATGGAAAAGTTAAGATTCGTGCATTCTCTGGGCCGGTGCGTCCAGGAGGCTACGATTTTAGTTTTCATAATTATTTTAAAAGAATTGGAGCACAAGGCGTTTATTTAGGAAAACCAAGAAAAATATCCGTTTCGCAGCCTGATGGAATATTCGCTATCATTCTACAGAAAATTGAAAATTTACGCACGAAGATGACACAAAGAATCCGTATAGCCCTTGAAGGAGAAAAGGGGAGTGTTGCAGCTGCCCTCATAACAGGGCAGCGTGCTGGTATTTCAAATGAGACAAATGAAGCATTACGTACAGCTGGATTAGCTCATATTTTATCAATATCAGGTTTACATATGGCGTTGTTAAGCGGCATAGTTCTTTTGAGTATCCGTAGTTTTTTAGCATTTTTTCCAGTTTTTTCTTCCTATTATTCCAGTAAAAAATTTGCTGCTATCGTTGCTTTTATGATAACAGCTTTTTATTTGTTATTGTCGGGCTTAGCAATATCAGCGCAAAGAAGTTTTGTGATGATTGCTGTTATGTTGGTTGCTATATTGTGTAATCGCTCTGCTATAACAATGCGTAATTTTTCCATTGCAGGGTTGATAACTCTGGCGATGACACCCCATGAAATATTAGGTCCTAGCTTTCAAATGTCCTTTTCTGCGACTGCTGCTTTGATCGCTTTTTTTGATTGGTGGAGTGGAAGATCATTTTTTCGTAAAAGAAAAACAACTCCCTCTTATGTTGGAGGAGGAGTGATAAATTTTGTTTTCTTATCGATGCTTTCAACATGTGCTTCTTCCTTTGTTGCAGGGAGTGCAAGTGGAATTTATGCTGCTTATCATTTTTCTAATATGGCATCGTTGAGCATTATCAGTAATGCTTTTGCTTTGCCTGTCATCTCAATTTTTGTCATTCCCTTTGGATTAATCGCAGTTCTTGCAATGTTAGGAGGATTCGAATGGCTTCCTCTTCAAATTATGGGTTTTGGAGTTGATCTTGTAATAAAGATTGCACATGCTATCAAGGCTATTTCTCCTGATTTGAATCCTGGTTTTATGCCGTTATCAGCGTTAGTTTTATTGAGTATAGGCTTGGTTGGACTGACTTTTTGCAAAACACCCATCCGGCTCTTTTTTAGTTTGTTTATTTTGGCAGGTATTTCTATTTGTGTATTGCATTCACCTGTACAACTGATTATAGCAGATAATATGCGCCTCGTGGGCGTTATTCATGATAAAAAATTATATATTGATCGTTACCATATTTCTAAGTTCACGACATCCATATGGAAAAAGTCATTTCGTGTGAATGAAACGATTAAACCAACAAAATATGGTCCTTCGTTGCACGGACAATTTATTTGTGATTATCATGTATGTACATCTTTATTGGATAATGGATTAAAAGTGATCGTTTTACAGAGAGAAACAGATCAATGTGTAGAGGCAGATATTCTCATTCAGACATTTGTGATGCATAATCCAACTTGTTACAAGAAGGCAAAAATGGTATTTATACCTCAACAATTGTTATCACGAGGAAGCGTTATGATGACCAAAGGTGGAGATATTATTTGGTCTTCGCTAGGGTTTCATAGACCATGGAATATGCACAGACAGCATTCATAAAAACATATAATCAGTCATATTTTGCTTCACATTTGGATAATGACAAAACAAAAAATAACAGAAGACTTTTCTCATAATATTTTACGGTATTTAAATTGGTAAGTTTATCAACGTTATTGAAATGAGATAATAATCTACAGTTTTCTAGAAATGGATGATTTTTTATATCTGATCATTTTAATTTTTTCAAAAAAATTGATATGTGCATCTTTGTGCATCCTATTGATAGCACAAAATAAATCAAAAATTCTTATTGAATGAGAAAAATGCTAACAAATATTCTCAAAGAAATAAAAAAGATAATTGTTGATTATTCTATTTTATTCTTATCATATATTTCTATAACGAGTAACATCTCTTCAAGCAAGAGATGATGGTCAATTTAAATAGATTGCGTCAAGAGGTTATCTTTTATTATCATTATTATCGGTGGTAATAGGGGTGATAAATGCTGCTTATACGGATAGAAGGCAAAGTCATTCATGAATGTTCAGCAGTTAAAAAAAATGGCAGCTATTAAAGCGCTTGAGTTTGTTGAAGATGGTATGCGGCTTGGTATCGGATCTGGTTCGACAGTCAATGAATTTATTCGTCTTCTAGGTGAGCGTGTTGCGGATGGTTTGCGGGTGACTGGTGTTGCTACTTCAAAATATTCTGAACAACTCTGTCATAAGTTTGGAGTGCCTGTTAGCACTTTAGAACAAATACCTGAGCTGGATCTTGATATTGACGGAGCAGATGAAATTGGTCCTGAGATGATGCTCATTAAAGGGGGAGGGGGAGCATTGTTGTATGAAAAAATTGTAGCGTCGGCATCTCGTGCAATGCTTGTCATTGCGGATGAAACAAAGGTGGTAAAAAGACTTGGTGCTTTTGCACTACCAATTGAAGTTAATCCATTTGGTATCCACACAACATGCAGAGCCATTGAAAAAGTCGCTGATGATTTAGGGCTTTCTGGAAAAATTGCATTGCGAATGAATGGAAAAAATCCTTTTGAAACAGATGGTGGCCATTTTATTCTTGATGCATTTTGGGGCTGCATTTTGCAACCAAAACCATTATCAGATGCACTTCTTGCTATTCCTGGTGTTGTTGAGCATGGCCTTTTTTTGGGGTTGGCTTCACGTGCAATTGTCGCTATGGCTGATGGTCAAATAAAAGTTTTAGAACCGTTTGATTTTTAGAAAAGGCATTTACATGATGATATGTTAGCACAGTAAAAAAGGGTCTTAAAGATTTTAGGTAGAATAACGAATTAAAATTATAATTAGCGATCGGGGTAATCATTAAATGAAAATAATATTTTCTTTTCAGCGTTTTGTCGTATATTTTAGTGCAATTGCTATTTTTGTTGTGAATGTTGGCATGGCTTATGCACAAGGTGTGAGTGATCAACATTTAGATTCAGCGCGAAAGGCAATCAGAGCTATTCATGCAACGGATCAATTTGATAGCTTTTTACCAAATGCGGTCCATGATTTCAAAAATGAACTGATTAGCGATGATCCGAATTTGGCAACAGCTATTTCTGATATTGTTGATAAGCAGGCGCTTGCTTTAATTAAAAGGCGCTCTGATCTAGAAAAAGAGATTGCTCATGTATATGCAAAATATTTTACTCAAAAAGAGCTTGATGCGATAACAACATTTTATAATTCTGATACCGGTAAAAAGTTTTTGACAGAAGTCCCCAATATTGCACGTGATTCTTATTCAGCATTTGATATATGGCGTACTGCTCTTATGCGGGATCTTGTAGAAAATGTGAAAAAAGAGATGTCTGAAACACTTAATTTGAATAATTCTACTATGCCTACAAATATGCCTATAAAATCAGAATCTTCAGAAAATAAAAAATAGCTTGATCGATATCATGACAACAATAGGCAATTTCTGATTTTTTTAATAGCGGCGGTTTTCCCGCCGTTTTAAATATTTTAATGAGAATAAGTCTTTTTAGAATACTGCTTTATAAAAAAGGCTTCTTCAAAAAAAAGACTTTCATTTGATAATAAAAGATCTTAGCCTACTCTTGCAGATGTATAAGAAGGAATAATTCGTGGGCTCTTTTGACTTTGATTTATTTGTTATTGGAAGTGGTTCTGGTGGAGTGCGTGCAGCACGGCTTGCTGGAGGTCTTGGCAAGCGGGTCGCTATAGCAGAGGAATATCGTATAGGGGGCACTTGTGTTATTCGTGGTTGCGTTCCCAAAAAACTTTATGTTTATGCATCACAATATGTAAAAGAATTTAAGAAAAGTGTTGGTTTTGGGTGGGAATATGCGGATCCAATTTTTAGCTGGGAAAAGTTGGTTGCAGCTAAAAATAAAGAAATATCAAGGTTAGAAGGGTTGTATCGTAAGGGATTAGAAAATAACAATGTGCATATTTATGAAAGTCGTGCTACTTTTATAGATGATCACACATTAGAGCTTTCTGCCACGGGTGAGCGGGTAAGTGCAGAAAAAATTTTGATTGCAACAGGGGCAAAACTTGCACCAAATACGTCCATAGAAGGCGGTGAATTTTGCCTTACTTCTAATGAGATTTTTGACCTTAATCAACTCCCAAAATCAATAGTGATTGTTGGTGGAGGGTATATTGGTGTTGAATTTGCTAATATTTTTCATGAATTAGGTGTAAAAACAACACTCCTTCATCGTGGTGATTTAATCCTTCGTAATTTTGATCATGATTTGCGGCAATTGCTCAGCGATGCAATGATTGAAAAAGGGATTTCTATTCTCTATGGCATAACAATTTCTAAAGTGCAGGCTGCAGAAAATTGTTATGAAGTTGTTTTATCAAATGGGAAAATAATCAGAGCCGATCAGATTATGTTGGCTACGGGGCGTGTACCAAATACAACGGGTTTAAGACTTGAGCGGGCAGGTGTTAAGGTGAATGAATTTGGTGCAGTTGTTGTTGATGAGAAAATGACAACAAATATCCCCCATATTTGGGCTGTTGGTGATGTAACAGGTCATATTCAATTAACACCCGTTGCGATTCATGATGCAATGTGTTTTGTTAAGACAGCATTTGAAAATATTCCAACAACACCTGATTATGATTTAATTACAACAGCAGTTTTTTCACAGCCAGAGATTGGAACGGTTGGTCTTTCAGAAGAGGAGGCGGTAAAGCGTTATAAGCGTCTTGAAATTTATCGTACAGTTTTTCGTCCTATGCGTAATATTCTTTCTGGTAGTTCAGAGAAAATGCTTATGAAACTCATTGTTGATGGTGAAAGCCGTATTGTTGTGGGCGCTCATATTTTAGGGGAAAATGCTGGTGAGATGGCTCAGCTTATAGGGATATCTCTCAAGGGTAAGCTGACGAAGGATATCTTTGATGAGACGATGGCAGTGCATCCAACGATGGCAGAAGAATTAGTAACGATGTATAAACCAAGTTATATATATGAAAATGGGAAGAAAATAGAAAGTTAAACAGCATATATTGCGGTAAAAAGCTTTTGATATGCTAATCTGTAAGATTAATCTTTAGAGAGAGTGTAATGATAAAAGAATGGGCGCCTGACACTTGGAGAACAAGGCCAATTAAACAAGTTCCGACTTATCCGGATAAGTCTATGTTAGAAGATGTTGAGCGAAAACTGAGAAGGTATCCTCCTTTAGTTTTTGCCGGTGAAGCACGTGATTTAAAAAATGAATTAGCAGCCGTTGCGAAAGGCCAAGCTTTTTTATTGCAAGGTGGTGATTGTGCCGAAAGCTTTGCAGAACATGAAGCTGATAATATTCGTGATTTTTTTCGTGTATTTTTGCAAATGGCGATTGTTTTGACCTTTGGTAGTTCTAAACCGGTTGTTAAAATTGGTCGTATTGCTGGTCAATTTGCAAAGCCTCGCTCTTCTGATATTGAAAGAAAAGAGGGAGTTGAATTTCCTGCTTATCGTGGGGATATTATTAATGGCATTGAATTTGAAGCCGGTTCTCGTATTCCAGATCCGCAACGGATGTCTATGGCTTATCGCCAATCTGCGGCAACACTTAATCTATTGCGTGCTTTTTCACAAGGTGGCTATGCTAATTTAGAAAATGTTCACACATGGATGTTGAGTTTTGTTTCTAACAGTCCGCAGGGAGAACGTTATGAATTATTGGCAGAGCGTATTTCTGAAGCAATTGATTTTATGCGTTCTATAGGGATTACATCCAAAACACATTCTTCATTGCGTGAAACATCTTTTTATACCAGTCATGAAGCACTGTTGCTTGGTTATGAAGAGGCTTTGACTCGGATTGATTCAACTTCAGGAAATTGGTATGCAACATCTGGTCATATGTTATGGATTGGTGACCGTACGCGTCAGATTGACCATGCTCACGTTGAATATTGTCGCGGCATTAAGAATCCTATAGGATTAAAATGTGGTCCTTCCATTGAACCTGATGAGCTTTTAAAATTAATTGATATTTTAAATCCTGAAAACGAGTTGGGGCGGCTTACTCTCATTACGCGCTTTGGTTATGATAAAGTTGAAAGTTATCTGCCTAAACTCATCCGTGCTGTTGAACGCGAGAAGCGTGCGGTTATATGGTCATGTGATCCAATGCATGGCAATACAATTACTGCCAATGGTTATAAGACGCGTCCTTTTGATTATGTTTTAAAAGAAGTAGAGAATTTTTTTGCAGTGCATCGTGGAGAAGGAACTTATCCAGGAGGCATTCATATTGAGATGACAGGTCGTGATGTTACTGAATGTACAGGAGGGGCGCACGCCATTTCTGTGGACGATTTATCTGATCGTTATCATACGCAATGTGATCCACGGTTAAATGCAGATCAAGCGTTAGAATTGGCTTTTCTTGTTGCTGAACTCCTTAAAAAAAATCGCGTGACTGAATCGTTAGCAATTGCTGCTGGGGGGTAGGCAAAAATTTGCCTAATATTTTTAGGTCATTATGGCAGAAAAGAATTTTAAAAAATGATGTTTCCGATGATGAAGAATAAAGTTGTGGTTGCTAAACTGATGAAATGATACAAAGGCTTATGAAAAATGATTTTCGGGTATCAATTGCCCAATTAAATCCTATTGTCGGTGATATTGAGGGGAATTTTTCTTTAGCTGTCATGGCGCATCAAAAGGCCAAAGAAGAGGGGGCTGATCTTGTTTTATTCACGGAACTTTTTATAAGTGCTTATCCGCCGGAAGATCTTGTTCTAAAACCTGCTTTTACAAAAACATGTGAAGAGACTGTTGAGAAATTAGCAAAGATAACCGTAGGCGGACCAGGAATTGTCATTGGTCTTCCATTAAGGCGCAATGGTAATATTTACAACGCTGTCATGGTTCTTGATGAAGGGAGAGTCATTGCCGAATGTTTGAAGTTTGATTTACCTAATTATGCTGAATTTGATGAAAAGCGTTTATTTTCTTCAGGTCCACGTCCTCAGCCTATTGTCTATCATGGAATTAAATTAGGAATAGTCATTTGTGAGGATCTTTGGAATGATTCCTCTCTTAGTACAGAGCTTAAAGATAAAGGAGCGGAAATTATTCTTGTCCTTAACGGATCTCCTTATTATCGTAATAAAACATTAAAACGTATAGACGTTGTTCATACACAGGCTCTACAATCTGGAGTGCCAATTATCTACGCTAATCAAGTAGGTGGTCAAGATGAGCTCGTTTTTGATGGTGGGTCTTTTGCCTTGAATGGACAAGGCAAAAAGATATTTCAAATGAAACACTTTGATAGCCATATTGCTTTAAGCCATTGGCAAAAAACAACGACGGGATGGCACTGTATTTCAGGTCCTAATGAAAGTCTTCTCAATGGATTAGCGGCTGATTATCAAGCTTGTGTTTTGGGGTTGAAAGATTACGTTAATAAAAACGGCTTTAAGGATGTTATTCTTGGTCTTTCAGGAGGAATTGATTCAGCCCTGTGTACGGCAATGGCGGTGGATGCTCTTGGTGCTGAGAGGGTTCGCACCATTATGATGCCCTATCATTATACTTCGCAAGAATCATTAAAAGATGCCAAAGAATGTGCTGATCTTTTGGGATGTCGTTATGAAATCATACCGATTGCACAACCTGTTGAGGCTTTTTTAAAGACAATGGCATCTGTTTTTTCAGGGTTACCCTCTGACGTCACAGAGGAAAATCTTCAAAGTCGTATACGCGGTACACTTTTAATGGCGCTTTCAAATAAATTCGGCTCAATGGTGGTAACGACAGGCAATAAGTCAGAAATGGCTGTGGGATATGCAACACTGTATGGGGATATGAATGGCGGGTTTAATCCTCTTAAAGATATTTATAAAATGCAGGTTTATGCATTAGCGGAGTGGCGCAATAAAAATCACTTGCACAATTTGAGAGGACCAGAAGGAATGATCATTCCATCCAATATTATAGAAAAAGCACCCTCTGCAGAGCTGCGGGAAAATCAAAAAGATGAAGATTCTCTTCCGCCTTATCCTATTTTAGATGATATATTACAATATCTTGTAGAAAATGACATGAGTATTTGTGATATTGTTAAACGTGGACATTCACGAGAAACTGTTGCGAAAGTTGAACAGCTTCTTTATGGTGCCGAATATAAAAGGCGTCAATCTGCGCTTGGTGTAAAAATCAGTTACAAAAATTTCGGACGCGATCGTCGCTATCCTATAGTCAATCATTTTCGCGATAAAAATTGAGTATTATTTTATGGTTAAAGTTCGTTTTGCTCCCTCTCCAACAGGTTATATTCATATTGGCAATATCCGTATTGCGCTTTTCAACTGGCTTTATGCGCAAGCGTATAAGGGAGAATTTACTTTACGCTATGATGATACAGATATTGAACGTTCTAAACAAGAATATATCGATGCTATTGCTGTTGACCTTGAATGGCTTGGTATTCAACCAGATGCAATTTATTACCAATCCAAGCGATTTAATCGATATGATGAAGTGGCAGAAATTCTCAAACAACGTGGCCTTCTTTATCCTTGTTATGAGACAACAGAGGAATTAGAGCGGCGTCGTAAAATCCAGCTTTCACGCAAATTGCCTCCTGTTTATGACCGTGCAGCATTGAAGTTGACAACAGAAGAGAGAAAAAACTTTGAATCACAAGGTCGTAAACCCCATTGGCGTTTTCTTCTTCCTAATTTTGAAAGTGATCCTTTACACACAAAGCGAACAGAAGTTTGCTGGAATGATGCAATAAAGGGAAAGCAGACGATTGATTTAGCTTCTCTTTCAGATCCTGTTCTTATTCGTGAAGATGGAACCTATCTTTATACATTGCCGTCTATTGTTGATGATGTAGATATGGCTATTACGCATATTATTCGTGGGGATGATCATATTACAAATACAGGCGCTCAAATTGCTCTTTTTAAAGCTCTTAATGCAGAATTACCGGTTTTTGCTCATACCAATTTATTGGCGACAGTTTTAGGAAAAGGATTTTCAAAACGTAATAATGATCTTTCTATTCGTTCTCTACGGGAAGAAGGATTTGAATCTATAGCTGTTCAATGCCTTGCCGTTTTGATTGGGACATCGCAAAATGTGCATCCCTATCCCAATCAAGCTGCGCTTTTAGAGCATTTTAATCTCCAAGATACGTCAAGATCCGTTGCAAAATTTGATATTGCTGATCTTCTTGCTTTGAATAGTCATCTTGTCCATGAGTTAACCTATGAGGAAGTAAAAATGCGCCTTAAAAAACTTTCTATTGAGGGAGATAAGGCGGAATATTTCTGGAACGCGATAAGAAGCAATATTAATAAAGTCAATGATGCTGTTTTTTGGTGGAAAATCATTCATGATGAACAGAATTTTGATACAGTAGCACTAGAGGATCGTGCTTTTGTGCACCAATCACTCGATTTCTTACCTGAAGGTGCTTTGAATGAGGAAAGTTGGAAAATTTGGACAACAGCATTAAAAGAAAAAACAGGTCGAAAAGGAAAAGCTTTATTTATGCCATTACGTCAGGCACTTACGGGCATGGATCATGGACCTGAAATGGGAAAAATTTTGCAGCTTTTAGGGCGTGAAAAGGTAACGGAAAGGCTCTCTAGGAAATAAGAGCGGATTTTTTAAAAGTATTTCGTTCATTTCACTCTAAAAGAGAGTAGAGAACGGGTTTATTTACACGTTTTTATAAGCATGAAAGCAGGAATATCATCACCAAATCCAATAGGTGTGTAATTCTTATTTTTTCGTGAGCGTTGTTGCTCAGATGGCTTCTCCTTATTATTTGCATTTTTGATATATTCTGTTTTATTCTCTTCTACAGATTTTTTAGTGTGAGCAACAGTCTCTTTTGGAGTAGTTTTCTTTGATGGTTTTGAAGATTTTTTCTTTACAACAATATCTTCTGTTTGATCATCGGCTATTAAAGTTGAGAGATCTCCATTGAGCCATTCAATTTTTTCATTACTCATTTCCTCGATGGCATTGATATATTTTTGATCAGCTTTTGTAACGATTGTAAAGGCTTTTCCGCTACGATTTGCACGCCCTGTACGACCAATTCGATGGATATAGTCTTCAGCATGTGTAGGAACATCATAGTTAAATACATGACTTACAGCTGGAATATCGAGTCCACGGGCAGCAACATCAGAAGCAACAAGAAGTGTAAGTTTATTATTTTTAAAATCAGCTAGAGTGTTCATGCGCGAATATTGGTCCATATCTCCATGAAGTGCCCCTACATTAAAGTTATGTTTGATGAGCGATCTAAAAAGTTCAGAAATATCTCTCTTTCGATTACAGAAAATGATTGCATTTTGAAGCTCTGCACCTTCATTTTGGATAAGCTCTCGTAAAACCGCTCTTTTATCCCATGATTTATTTCCAGATTTGACAAGCCGTTGTGTAATTGTGGTAGCTGTTGAGGAAGCTTTTGTAACTTCAACAGATACGGGAGAATGTAAAAATTGTTTCGTTAGTTTTGTAATTTCTGGCGCCATTGTTGCAGAAAAGAACAAAGTTTGACGCGTAAAAGGGGTTAGCTTACAGATACGTTCAATATCAGGAATAAAGCCCATATCCAACATGCGATCAGCTTCATCAATCACAAGGATTTCAACGCCCATCAGGAGCAGTTTACCGCGCTCGCAATGATCAAGAAGGCGCCCTGGTGTTGCTATAAGAACATCAGCTCCCCGTTCAAGTTTGCGATCTTGGAGTTCAAAAGAAACTCCACCAATCAAAAGAGCAACATTTAAACGATGATTTATTCCGTATTTATCAAAATTTTCTTCAACTTGAGCTGCAATTTCTCTTGTTGGTTCTAAGATGAGTGTACGGGGCATTCGTGCTCTTGCACGACCTTTTTCAAGGAGAGTGAGCATAGGCAATACGAAAGAGGCGGTTTTACCTGTTCCCGTTTGGGCGATTCCTAAAACGTCTTTTCTTTGAAGGACATGCGGAATTGTTTCACTTTGAATAGGTGTCGGAGCTGTATACCCCGCTGATTTCACCGCATTAATAACCTTTGCGGAAAGACCTAAATCATCAAAACTGTTTAAAGATGGTATCATTTTTTTATCAACTGCTCTGTGATTTTAACTGCGCTATCTAATGATGATTATAACCAATATTCTACACTCTTTAAAAGTGTTAAGATGTTTTCACAAAAAAAACTAACTATAACAATCATATACATATAAAACGCATAATACAATCATTAATAGCGAAATTGTTCTGATAAAATGCGCTCATCCCATGAATGATTTGAGTCAAAAAGGATTGAAGCTGTTACTTCTGTTGCCATTGAAATAGTAACTGAATGGACAGATTTAACTTCAATATTATCTGCAGCAGCGTTTACAGGGCGTTTGTTAGGTTCAAGCATATCAAAGCGCACTGTTACTGTATCGGGAAGCAAAGCTCCATGCCAACGCCGAGGGCGAAAAGGGCTAACGGGAGTGAGGGCCATAAGGGGAGCCATAAGAGGTAAGATAGGTCCTTGTGCTGATAAATTATAGGCGGTTGATCCAGCTGGTGTAGCAACGAGGACACCATCACAACTTAATTGTTCCATGCGTACGTTGTTATCAATGGTGATGCGAATTTTTGCCGCTTGATAAGATTGCCGAAAAAGGGATACTTCATTAATTGCAAGCGCCTCGATAGAATCTTGACATTCAGATTTTGCAATCATGCGCAGGGGATGGATTTCTTTTTTATGTGCGGCAGCAATACGATTGGGCAATTTTTTTTCATGAAATTCATTCATAAGAAATCCTACAGAACCTTGATTCATACCATAAATAGGTTTGCCTGTGTTCATGATATCTCGTACGGTTTGTAACATTGTCCCATCACCACCGATTGCAACAACAATATCAGTTTCTTCCAGAGAAGAATGACCATAAACGGAAATTAATTTATGGGTAGCTTTGATAGCCTCCTCAGTTTCTGCGGAAATAAAATGAAAGCGACTTGGTAATGTAGCCATTTAAAAATTATCCTGATACTTATAATTTATGTTGTAACTTATTTTTGAGAGTTTTGAAGT
The DNA here is from genome assembly GCF_042197005.1 of Bartonella sp. AA78NXGY. Classification (NCBI taxonomy): domain Bacteria; kingdom Pseudomonadati; phylum Pseudomonadota; class Alphaproteobacteria; order Hyphomicrobiales; family Bartonellaceae; genus Bartonella; species Bartonella sp. AA78NXGY. The sequence continues at coordinate 25,492 of NZ_JBHIRI010000010.1, read as the reverse complement.
TGTAATAAATGCTCTTTTTATAATAAAAAGAGCATTGAATAAAGAGAAGTTATTTCAAGGTAAAGTATCATTAAAAAGTAAAAGGAATGCGTCGTTAGATAAATTACAAACGAGTAATTTTTTTTATTAGAATGATAATTTAGCATTGAAGCTAAGGGTATGATTAGTTAAAAGACCATAACTGATTTTAATAATCAGTGTGAAGCACCCGTAGCTCAGCTGGATAGAGCGCTGCCCTCCGAAGGCAGAGGTCACAGATTCGAATTCTGTCGGGTGCACCAAATTTTTCAACTTTATATCATATTAAATAACAATATTATCTAAAAAGAAGCCAATTTCCTCTTTTATGAAAATGGTTATTTGAGTTGTTTATTAAGTTTTGCAGCGAATAAGCAAATGATTTTAAGAGAAGTAAAATTTACGGCTGCGTATATAATTTTTCGGTTAGTCATTTTGAATATCGAGATAAAAAAGCAAGGTTATCTAAATATGCTTTCAATTTAACTATAAACATTTATAACATAAAAATACATATTAATTCAATATGTTATTGTAAAACTGATCTGGCGATGTTGATAGTAGATCGCTAAATATATTGTTTTGAGCATTAAAATAGATAGCTAAATTTGCTTTTATTCTATTTTTGGAGTTAAAGGCTGTTATGGTGATATGGAACGCGGATGAGGAATATCACCAGTTAAAGGAATAATAAGGGGGAAAAAACAACCGTTAAGATTTGAATTGTTTCAAAATGCTGTATTCGATATGGTTTTGATATGGGTATCTGGTGATTTCTCTATACACCAATATTGCCAGTTATGTTGGATGAGGGATTGTTTACTTTTAATCAACTTTCTTATATACTGAACGCTAATTATGGTGGTTATTTAGTTGGGAGTATGTTCTTTACGTTTGGCAGAATTGGGATTATATTTCTTGCTCCTAGCATACTATCTTGTGCAGCTATAGTGATGAGTGCACTTAATTATTTTCATGGCGTTAACACTTAGTCCTTTTGATCCGTTTTGCTGCTGGTGTTGCGAGTGTAGCAATGATGGTTTTGGGTTCTATTATAGTCATACAGCATAGCCATATGGGCGGGTTATTGCTTCGCTTTATGCAGGTGTAGGAGTTAGTATTCTACTACTAGGTAATGAATATGTTATTATTAGTTTGAATATGACAACTATATCAAAAACATCTCCGTTATTTCTTCCATTGCAAATAAAACCGCTCCTGTTAATAAGAAAAAACCATCCCAAAAATATGAATTGACCAATCAAATAGATTTCGTGACTGGTCATATATCTTATATCGCATTCGTGCTTTAAACGATTCTGGTGATGTAAAAAAAGGCGATCTGGATGCTTTTATTGAAAGTGAAAGCAATCTCTCTCATGATGGTAATTGCTGGGTTGCTGATAATGTCTGTGTTGTAAAATCTGGTTGTGTTTATGAAAATATAAGGGGCTATGGCAATGCTGCCATTGGTGGCTATGTGTATGGCAATACCCTTATATGTGATAAAACCCATGTGTATTTTGGTGTTCATGTTTATGACAATGCTCATCTTTCTTATAACGTTTGAGTTTATCATTAAGCGCGGGTTTATGGGAATGCAAAATTATCCGGTAGTGCACGTATTCATAGCAATGCCGCGGTTTATGATCATGCGGTTGTTAGGCAAGGTTTACGGCAATGCTAGCGTGGGGTGTCATACTAAGGTCTACGGCTCTGTTTATGGCAATGCCAAGATCTCCTGATTATATCGTGATTAGAAGTAATGTATATGGCAATGCAAGAATAAAAAGACATAGCGATTTATATTCGGTTCCCATAAATTGAGAGGTTTATGAAAGTGATGATGTTATCAAGATTGATAAACAGAATAAATGACAGACGTGGAGGGTGCTTCTTTGATGGTTATAAACGCATCATAAAAGAAAGCTGTGCCAATTGATATGACGCTGCTTTTAAATAGAGGTACTACAGATCATACAAAAGAAGTCAATAATGAATGTATGTATACAAAACGTATCATATTGCAAACGCTCTATTCTATTGATTAAAACTGATCAAAAGGAACGTAAATGACAGATATGATCTTTAATCACTCATTTGAATTACAGAACCTATAAACACTTTATGTATGGCTATAAAGCGTATTAAGAATAACGCTCGCATTTTTGAAGTGGTCATTTGACACAAAGTACATTATCAAAATGTCTCAACGCTTGGTAGGTTCATATCAAGACAATCAAGAGAAAATGCGTATTAAGTAAATATTTGTAACAAAACCCGTTGTTTACATTTACGAACATTGGTTTTTAAAAGCAGCTTTTCATAAGACAATAAACAACCGCTTTTTATAAAATCTAAGGCTTTTAAACTGTTATAAATCTAGGTTTCAAACGTATTTATAGAGATATCATTTTATGTCTCTAAACGTTTAAACGTTCATTTAGTGAGGTTCTCATAAGCGTATTTTCACTTTGCATTTAAACATAACTTCTTTTCAAATAAGCCGCTCTATATTTGGGCTGGCAAAATTAACCAGCTCAAATTCGAGTTCGTTAACTTTAGAATAGAGCATTCTTTAAACATTGTCGCTTTTGACTCAAAATTGAGTAAAACACCATGCCTTTGTAATATGATTGCAATCCTTTTGAAATTTATCTACTTATCTTTGTCTTAATAAGTATCCTCAAATTTGAGGGGATTTCATTTGGTTTCGTATTTTTAAACTATAACTTTTAAAACGTTTTTTGCTTGTTTGCCTGCGTTATATCATTAAAAATCTTTTGATTTCTACGACATAACATTATCAATTTCATTACCTGTTGTGATGATAGTATCTATATAATGTCTGCTTATTATTGACTAACTTTTTAGTAAGCGGCGCTTTAAAATCGACTTGTCTTTAAATCCTTTTATGTGCCCTTAATGAATTAAAACCTATTCTATGATAGTTTCAAATGATTATTTCTTTTAAGGTTTAGCTCAAAAAAAGAGTAAACCCCATACCATTTTTTAAACGCATGCAATTTATGTTATCGATAATTTCAAACGATTACGTTTTTAATAATGCGATTTGTGTGTGATAAAAACGTATCATAAAATTTATGAACTGTTATGAATGATAGCTGCGTTCACTTCATTTGAATGTTTACATGCGTTTTATGGTCTATCCATACATGGTAATTGTTTATGAAAAATGGTTAATTAAATCACGTATAAAAGTGTAGATTTTAAATGGGATTCATATAAAATAATTGCACACAAACTATTGACTTTATTATATTTTTTTATGAATAAGATTCCATCTCGTTTAGACGTTACAAAAGAAATCACCAAAGGCCTTATTGATAAGATTCTTCTCTTACACGGCGTTATCACTTTTGTTTGCAAAAATCTGCTTCGCTTTTGACTTTTGATATGGATAAAACCTCTTTTGAGCTAGAGCAAAGAATTTTTTAATCATGGAGAGTGCAACAGTGCTCTTCAAAATCTTGATTGGTCTGTTGAAAAAATTAAAGAGGTAGATAATTATTCAGCACGTTATCAACTACCAGATTGTGAAGTACAAATTCTTTATAATGACGCAATTATCAAAGGTTATCCGTAATTTGATGTTGGAGTTTCGATTAGTACTGGTATTTTATCTGCAATTGATCCCTATCAATTCTCAGCACTTACAAGATCTACAACTTGATTTTTATAAAAAGGGGTTGAGAGTTTGTGAAGAAGGAATATATGCAGATTGGTTGGAATTAAGCTTGATTATGTCTTGAAATAGGCGATAGAAAGAATTGATCTTCATAAATGCTTTTATTCCAGATATGGAGCACCATCTTGGCGAAAGAATGAAGTTGGAGGCACATAAAGGTTATCAAGGTATATGATGCAGATTATAGCTTACTTCATATTGGTGCACTGTCTTTATTGGGTGATGTTGCAACCTTACAATCTTATTATCAAAGTTTCAGTGCAGAGGATCATTTAGGCTTTGATGAAAATACCCAACAGATTCATCTGAACGTGCATTGGCTTTAGTCAAAGAAGTGGTGAAATCTAAGCAGCTCAGCTACGCTTTAATTAAAAAGTAGCAAAAATATGAGCTATCTAGAAGAAAAACAAAGTTCTTAATAAGGGCCTTTCCAGAGAGGTGGAGTTTCATTCTTGCAAGGAAAAAAATAGCTAAATTTATCGAAACAAAAGCTAAGGAATAGCTCCTTAAGAAATATCAAGAAGATCTAAAAAGATTATAGGAGCCAGAGTCTGGTTTAAAGATGCCATCATCAGTTGAGTGAACTCAACAATGGTGGAGTTTTATCCATTGGCGGAAATCTGATGTTTGAAAGAGGCTTTCTTGATGTGAAGGTAATATTGTAATAAATAATTATTATAAATCAATATATTGTATATATTCATTGTTTTGAGATTAATGACCATTGACAAATAATTTTGCACCATTTTCTCTCTCCCAGCTTTTCGTCAATCATCAATGAAAATTTTTTATAATGGAAAGTTCATTGATAATATAACTTTTGTATGTCATTATTTTACGCTTAAAAAAATATAAAAATAATGAAATGCAATTGAGTTATCAACTGCTTATTCTTTTCAATTTTTAATCATAAAAAAATCTTTTTATTCATTTTGCTTGTAAAAAGAACTAGCTTTTTTCTGGTGATACAAGTGGAGAAATAAGGATTTTAGATATGTTTCTGCGTTCCATTTCAATCACTTTAAAGTGTAAACCATCAGTTTCAAAGCTTTCTCCCTCATTTGGTAAATGACCAAACTGCCAAAGCATAAAGCCTGCCAGAGTCGTATAACGATCTGCTTCATCCACAAGGTTACGCCCAAGATAACCACTTAAACGGCGGATATCAGCATATCCCTCAACAAGAAGACTGCCATTTTCAAGTTGTTCTGCGATCATGAGTTCTTCATCGTCATCAGGAAAGTCTCCTGCAATAGCTTCAAGAATATCGGTTGGTGTTGCAATTCCTTCAAAAGATCCATGCTCATCAACAATAATTGCAAGCTGAATCGAAGAATGACGTAATTGCTCCATCAATCGTAAAACACTTGTATTTTCATGAACAACAAGGGGTTCTCGCATAGCTTTTTTCCAATTAATCTTTTTCCCCTCAGCCAAATTCAAAAGAAGATCTTTTGTCAACGCAACGCCAACAAATTCATCCACTTTTTCACGCGCAAGAATTAAGCGGCTATGTTTAACCTTTTGTAATTCTTCACGCATTTCATTTTCATCAGCATTTAAATCTAACCACTCAATCTCATTACGCGGCGACATGATAGAGCGAACAGGGCGATCAGCTAAATCGAGAACACCACGAATCATCTCCTTTTCTTCTGGTCTAAACAACTCAGAAGCTGCGGCCTGTTCAGCAATAACATCTACAGTCTCAGCAAGGTGACTATCTTTGCTTCCTCCTCCTAAGAGCCTCAAAACAGCATCAGCTGTTCTACTGCGTAGATTATTCGTTTTAATCATTTTTTCACGGTTACGACGTCCAATTTGATTAAAAGCTTCGATGAGAACAGAAAAACCAATAGCAGCATACAAATACCCTTTTGGAATATGAAAACCAAATCCTTCAACAATGAGAGTAAAACCAATCATCATCAAAAAACCAAGACAAAGGATTACAATAGTGGGATGACGATTAATAAAACGCATAAGAGCACCAGATCCGCACATCATTACTCCCATAGCAGCTATGACTGCGATATACATAACTGCTGCCTGCTCTTTTGCAATCATACCTGTTGCGGTAATAATACTGTCTAGTGAAAAAACAGCATCCAGCACCACGACTTGGACGATTACTTGCCAAAAAACAGCATAACCAACGCCTGTTTTTCTTTCATGTGATACTCCTTCTAACCTTTCATGTAATTCTAGCGTTCCCTTTGCGAGCAAAAAGGCTCCACCACCGATTAAAATAAAGCTATGCCAACTAAATACAAAAGATGAAAGTGAAAGAATTACCCTATCGAGTCTCATAACCCATCCAATAACGGTAAGAAGGAAAAGCCGCATAATTAATGCTAAAGTAAGACCTATAAAGCGTGCGCGGTCACGCAAATGCAGTGGCAATTTTTCAGCTAAAATTGCAATAAAGATAAGGTTATCTATTCCTAAAACAATTTCGAGAAAAACCAGCGTGATCAAACCAAACCACGCATGGGGATCAGTGATCCATTCCATCATTCATTACCTTTTAGAAGCTTAAAAGCGCGCGATTGACAAAAAAAATTCATAGGCTTTTATTCGTATATTGGATCATGAACATTGAATATAAAAAACTTATATTCAAAGAAAAAAACAGCACAATATTGCTTGAATGCATGTTATTGTTGATAAAACAAAACGATGCCCCATCCCGCTTACAACCACAAGAAGGTTCCTCTAATTTTCGCTCGGGCATTATGCTCGATAATCCTCTAACTATAGGTTCTGTATAACAATCAGAACATTTATTTATAAAGCCTCTTATAATGGGTTTATTTTTATATAAGATCAAGTGGTGAATATCATATTTTTAACCTTACAGACAATGAGTTTATATAACAAACAACAAAATATCTGGACATCTATCCTTAGGAGCGTTATAGAAACGCTCATTCTCGTCTTTTGAGAAGCTTATGGGTGATTAGCTCAGTCGGTAGAGCAGCTGACTCTTAATCAGCGGGTCGTGGGTTCGATCCCCTCATCACCCACCATTTTATTTTATACCGTAAATAACTTATTGATTGCGTAATTTTTTTTAAGGTACGAGTTGCTAAATAAAATTGGGCAGTAGGATTTCCCCATATCTGTTTGTTTAAAAGTGAAGATTGTTGATATAGCTTAGTCATCGGTTTTTGTACTTTTTAGGGGATTCAAAAAACTTCCAAAGGACATTTAAAGATCTTTTAATGCGTATTGTTTCTTTTTTTAAGTTGCAATTGGTAAGGAGAAGCCTCTTACCGACAATTGTGTTATTTAAAGGGGTATAAAAATCAACAGTTTTCACTTCTTTTAATATAAATTGATTAATTTTTTTTTGGATTTTTAACATATTGTTTAACGACAGAAGAAACTTTACACTTTAGTTGTGTCAGCAGCGTGGATATTTTTTGATAACTCTCCCGCTTAAACAAAAAACTTCTGTAATAATCATCAGTATTCCAAGAGGGTAAATCAAGATAAAATAAAGTAGTTAGCTGGACATACAAGTAATAAAATTAGATCAGTTTAATTGTTTAAAGCTAATACCTGTTAAACGAAAGACAATAGGCTTTAATGAGGCTTAAAGTTTTAAAATATTAAGCTGCGTGGTTACGCTATGCTGTCTTTCCATTAGCTTAACCTCTAAAAATATAAATATTAAGAAAGCCACACAGATTCATTATAATATATTTATTTATAAAGAATTGATTATTCTTTATTTAAAAAAAACTTTACTATCATAAACTTCTTTTGTTTCAATCCCTCTTATAATGAATTAATTAAAATCATTCATTTTTGCATCATAAATGGGATTAACGTGTGGATAAAGACTATTGAAGAAAGGCATAAAAATAATTCTCATTAATGTTCTTAAGTGCTAAAAGTTATCATAACATTGGAAAAATAGTATAATGGCGCAGGCTTGCTCTTTTATTAAGTATAAAGATAATGGTGCAACAATAGCTTTACTATTATACCATTCACGGGTATTGTTGTGTAATGGGGAAGAGCACTGAGAGAGTTTTCTTAAAAAAGATATGTAAATTGGTAACACGATGGTGTTCTGTTCTTATATAGGCACACAAAAAGAAGTAATTGATAGCCTTTTATTTATTCAGGTGGTGTTTTGGGGGCTCTTTTCCAATATTGTTGCGCCTCAAAAATGACGACCACAAATAATGAAAGGATGAGCGGTATAATCAAATAAAACATTCTAAAAACAATAAGTGCTGCAATAACATCGGTTGGATTTATATTGGGCATGCCTGTTATGAAGAGAGCTTCAAGAACTCCTACTCCTCCTGCTGGAGCATTAGAGAGAAGAGTTATCGTAAAAGACGCTAGGAAAACACCAAGAACAGATATAAAATGAATATCTGCGTTATGTGGGAGAACAGCATATATAATTCCTGCTGCTCCTAAAAGCTCTAGAGGGCTAATGAGAAGCTGTTGAATAACAATTTTCAGCTGTGGATAGGAGAGTTGAATTTTTTTACCCAAGCGTAAGGGTTTTAACTGAAGCCAGCTGCCAAACGTATAAAGTGCTATACAGCTGAGTAAAATTGCTCCAGCCGTTGTTCCGAGCCATTCAGGAAGTTCTTTATGAATGAGGGTGATAATTTCGGGTTGCAGCACCAAAACGATTCCCAAAAGTAAGATTGTGCCGATTACAAAAGTAAAAGAGCAAAAACCTACTAATATCGCGATTTCTGTTCCATTTAATCCTTTCATTTTATAGGCGCGATAGCGTACAACGGCACCAGAAAAAACTGAAGCACCGATATTGTGTGAAAGAGCGTAGGTTGTAAATGAACATATAGCGATAAAAATCCAAGAAATTTTATGGCCTAGATGTTGCAAAGCAATTCGATCATATCCAGCAAGAGCAGCATAAGCTAGGAGAGAACATAAACAGGCTAATAACCAGTGCTGTGCATTTAAATTGCTCAAGCGCTCCAATACATCCCCAAATGAAATGACAGAGAGCTTCATGTAAAGAATTCGAATAGATACCAGCATTGCTAAGATACCAATCAATGGCCATATAAATTGCTTTATTTTCACGATTCTGTATCCATTTTATGTTTTCTGTAAATTTTCATGATTGAGCATATTCCTTACAGATCTTCGTTCTGTTATATACTCTATAATGCCATTGGCAATTTCTTCATCATCTGTTACTACAACATCAGCACCTAAATCAATGAGATATGTTGTTTCTGTGTCGGATAATGCATGTGTGATTATCTGGATATCTTTCTTCATATCACGGATATTCACGATACATTCTCCTACTTCAATGGTACTTCGCATTGTAATAACAACTTTATGTGCATTATTTATATTTGCTGCGTTCATTATTTCTTGTTGAATGATATTGCCGCAAATAGCCTCAAAGCCATCTGCAATCGCTTTATCAGAGAGGCGTTTTGATTCTTCTACGATCACTATAGGTTCACCTCTATTTATTAAAGATAATGCAACACACTTACCGATACGACTATAGCCAATAATTACGATATGGTTGTTTTTTAAGGTCATCGGTAAAAAATCTTGGTCAGGATCTTGTGGATCAATATCAATAATTGTTTGGGTATTTTGTGAAGATGCAGAATTTTTTTCTAGACGTTTTTTAATTTTATTACAGGCAATGAAAACAAGAGGATTGAGCAAAATAGAAAAAATTGCTCCTCCAAGAATTAAATCATGAGCGTCATTGTTTAAAAGTCCTAAGCTTAAACTTAAACCAGCAAGGATAAAGGAAAATTCTCCGATTTGGGCAAGGCTTGCAGAAATAGTCAAAGCTGTCGCATTAGAATAGCGAAAAGCTTTAACGATGAAAAAGGCAACAGCAGATTTTCCGATTACGATAATGAATAAGGTTGCTAAGAGAGGGAAAAAATGAGTTAAGAGTTTCTCGGGGTCAAATAACATGCCTACAGAAACAAAAAAGAGAACAGAAAAAGCATCGCGCAGTGGTAAAGATTCTTCCGCGGCACGGTGGCTTAATTCTGATTCGCTCATGACCATACCAGCAAAAAAAGCACCAAGAGAAAGAGAAACTCCAAATAAATGAGCGGCTCCGAAAGCTACTCCTAATGCAATAGCAAAGACGCTAAGACGAAATAATTCACGTGATCCCGATTGTGCGCTCATTTTTAAAAGCCATGGGATAACGCGTCGCCCAATGACGAGCATAAGTGCAATAAATACAATTACCTTCAGGATGGTGAGACCAAAAATACCCCAAATACTTAAATCCAACCATTGAACAAGAGGATCCAACGCTTCTTTTTTGGTATTGCTGAGGGCACTTGCCAAGGAAGGGATGAGGACAAGTATAAGGACCATTGCTAAATCCTCAATAATCAACCATCCAACGGCAATGCGTCCTTTTTCTGTTTCAATAAGATGACGCTCTTGCAAAGCACGTAGCAGGATAACGGTACTTGCTATGGATAAAGCAAGACCGAAAATCAAACTACCACTAAAGCCCCATCCCATAATCAGACCAAGGCACAAACCTAGAAAAGTAGAAAATGCCATTTGTGCAATAGCAGCGGGGACAGCAATAGCTTTGACAGATAAAAGGTCTTTTAATGAAAAGTGGAGCCCAACACCAAACATCAGCAAAATAATACCAATTTCAGCAAGTTGATTAATGATGACGGAATCTATTTTAAATCCGCCTGTATTGGGTCCCACAATAACACCAGCTAACAAATAGCCTACAAGGGGTGAAATACGTAAACGGCTAGCAATCATTCCCAAGAGAAATGCTAAACATAAGCCTGCAACAATAGTTGTGATAAGTGGTGTGTCGTGGAGCATGGATTATTTACTATTCTTGATCAAAAAGCGAATGAATGAAAACGACTATATTTCTATGAGAAGAGAGGCGAGATGTACCATACGCATTAAAGGGCATTTTTATTTCACTTTGATATTTGCACGATTATTTCGCTCACGCCACCAATTTCCTAGCAGGAGTAAAATAGGAGCAGCAATAAAGATAGAGGATGATGTTGCAATAATAATCCCAAAGACCATGGGTAATGCAAAATTATGAACAGCACTTCCACCCCATATCGCCATGGGGAGCATCGCAAGAATTGTTGTGGCTGATGTAAAAAAACAACGTACAAGAACCTGATTAATTGACAGATCAATCAGCTCGCGCAACGGCATTTTTTTATAAAGACGCATATTTTCGCGCATCCTATCATAGACGACAACTTTATCATTTATAGAATATCCAACAATTGTTAAGAGTGCGGCGATAGCCGTTAAATTAAAATCAAATTGAAATAAAGCAAAAAAGCCAATCATTTTTGTGGTGTCTAGAATGAGAGTGATAATTGCTCCAATGGCAAAGAACCACTCGAAGCGTAACCATATATAGAGAGACATGGCAATAGCCGCAAGAATAACAGCAGTAAAAGCAGCTGTGGCAAGCTCACCTGAAATTTTGGGACCAACAACTTCTATTTGATCGAATGTGGTATCGGGATAGATATTTTGTACAGCTGTTTTGACCTTATCAATGGCGGTGGTTTGTTGTGCTTCGCCACCGCTTTGTTTCTGCATGCGAATTAATACGGTATTTTCGTTATCAATATTTTGCAAGGTAACTTCACCAATATTAAGAGTAGAAAGCTTGGAACGCAGAGTTGCTAGATCTGCTGGTCCTTTCGTGGTAATACTCATTTGGCTTCCGCCAATGAAATCAATACCAAAATTCAATCCAGGCTTAAAAAAGAGAAAAACTGAAGCCATTGATAAAACAATTGAGACGCCAATACCAATGAAACGTGCTTTCATAAAGTGGAAAGTTGTGTTTTGTGGCATGATGTTGAAAGCAGAGTGAATATGCAACTTTTTAATTTTCCATTTACGAACGATCCAAATCATGATGATGCGTACAATGGTGATATTTGTAAACATGGAGATGATAATACCAAGCAACATTGTTACGGCAAAACCACGAACGGGACCGGTGCCGAACCAAAATAGTAAGACAGTCGCTATAATTGCCGTAACATTTGCATCAACAATGGTTGCAAAAGCGTGTTTAAATCCACGATCTAGGGCTGCAAAAGCACCCACACCTTTTCGACTTTCTTCACGGATACGTTCATTGATAAGGATATTAGCATCAACGGCAATACCGATGCCTAAAATAATACCAGCAATACCAGGCAGCGTAAGCGTAGCTCCCAAAAGACTCAGTGCAGCAAATGTTAAAATCGTGTGCAGAGCTAGTGCTATATTGGCAATTAATCCCCAAATACGGTAGAGAAGAAAAATAAAAATTGCAACAAGAATAAAGCCAATTATGCCGGTGTAAAGTCCCATTTGGATGGCATCAGCACCAAGATTTGGACCTACGGTTCTCTCTTCAATGACCGTGAGTGGTGCGGGGAGGGAACCAGCACGAAGCAGAGCAGCCAGAGTTGAGGCTTCTTTGGAGTCAAAGTTTCCTGTAATTTGACCTTGTCCATTGGGAATGACACTATTGATGGTCGGAGCGGTTAAAACTTTATTATCCAGAACAATGGCAAAAGGACGGTTAATATTTTGTCGTGTTATATCGGCAAATATTTTTGCACCAGCGGAATCTAGCGTAAATGAAATAATGGAACGTCCTGGTATTTGGGGGTCAAAACCTGCACGGGCATCTTTCAGGACATTTCCATCTAAAGCAATTTGATCATAAATTGCATAGCGTTGCGTTTCATCAGTATATCCAGGAAGAATTGAAACACCTATCGGTGGATTATTGGGATCCACATTAGAAGGAACAAGATGAAAACTCATTTTGGCAGTTGTTCCTAAAAGATCACGTAATTGTTTTGGATCTTGTAAACCAGGCAATTGGACCATAATACGGTCATTTCCGACCTTTTGGATGGCTGGTTCTGAAACACCAACTTGATCTATACGGCGCCGGATGATTTCTAAGCTTTGTTCAATAGCATTGCTTATACGATCTTTTATACCAGCTTCCGTTAATGTGATACGAAACATTTCATTTTGAGCACTGATCGTGATGTTATGTTCTGTCGTGCCAAAGCTACTGTGTATGGGGATTATTAATGTTTTCAAAGCAGAGAGTGCTTTTTCAGTTTGTGAGGGATCAGAAATAAGCGCGACAACGCTATCTTCAACAATACGCACATTTGATGTACGGATTTGTTTTTCACGCAATACATTGCGCACATTGCTTAAAACGATGTGTAATTGATCGCGTTTTAACGTTTTGCTATCAACCTCGAGCAGAAGAGAAGAGCCTCCTTGAAGATCAAGACCAAGTGCCACACGGGTATTGGGTAAAAATTTCGAGTTGTTAACTTGTTCGTGTGAAAATAAATTGGGTAAGGCAACATAAATGCTGCTTAAAAGAATAAAACAATAAAGGGTAGTTAACCAACCAGGTGTACGCATGATATATTCCGTAAATAGGCAATCTAACAGTTATTCAAAGTTAAAAGCACAAGTAAAATAAGATGATCGTTTTTATATTCAAGGAAGAGAATTAAGTATGTTCATTGGGAGGAGCGCGTTTATTTGAGAAATATTGTGTTTTAACGTTACGAAATCGTGTGTCAACAGCTGGAAGCTTTATTAAAAAGAAATCCAATGTTAGGATTTTTTGAAAGGTCCTGATAAAAATAGATTCTGTATGGAGTGTTACAAGTTTTTTGTTTTCAGTTGTGGTAACATTCACATGGTCACACTTATGATGTAAATCAAGTCTATTCGTTTTAATGACATTATTGATGTGTGATTGTTTGATTAAATAAGCACGTGTTTCTAGGTTGCTCGTCAAGAATACACCTAAACTGGATAGAAAAATCCAGGTTGTCAAAGGAAGAAAATCTTCTTTTTTGCAATAAAGGTGCAAAAAAAACATGCTAGAGTGCCTTCTTTAAACTTATTGAGTTCAGCTTATTTATCATTCTTTTATCTTATTACCAGTATTATAGGATAAGGGAAAGCTTTTATAAGATTATTCTATAAAAGTTGAAAATATCTACTTTATACCATATTTAAAAGAGAAAAATAAAATCCCTTTTGTGCTCATAAGGTAGATATGTATTCATTTTGTAGAAAAAACATCCACATACTTTTCCTTCTTTTGGGGATTATCTTTGTATTTAATTCTGGTGCATGGGGTAATAGGGGGGCACAAAATACAATTGTCGAACAAACGATAGCTTCTTATTCAGTTGATGAAATTATTCAGCAACAACAGTTGATTATTGAGACTCTTGAAGAAAATACTGAAACTTTAAAAAGAGATTTTGACAGAAAGCCAGAAGATGAGCGTGCTTTAGAAGAATTACGGTTACGTGCACAAGATATCAGTGAACGTGCTATTGAGGCAGCATTTGTTTTGCGTCCTCCTCTTAATGAGATTAATACACTTCTTGATCAATTAATGGAGCTCCATCGTGACGTGAAAAAACTGAAAAGCTCAGTGAAGGAATATTCCTACTTGATAGAGCAAAAAGCTAAAATTAACAGTATCATGCTTCGTTTTGAAGCAATTTTCTTAGCGGCAAATAGAATAGCTGAACTTTCTATTTCTCAATCTCGGGAGCTTTTTAAACGCACGCTTACGTATAGGCTTGAGTTTTCGATTCCGATGGTTAAACATCTCGCCCAAAAAACAAAAGAGGCTTCATCAGATTTTCTTGTGTTGTTAAATTCTTGGTGGAATTTTATATTTTACTTCAAGTTTTTACAACTATTTCTTTGCTTTTTAATTCCACTTTTTATTACTTTGGGACTTTCGTATTTTTCTCAAAAAGTTCTTGTTCATGTGTATTGCCACTTTACGAAGTCTAATGAGGAAATATCTTATTTACAACGCTTATTGATCGCCTTTATTTCAGTTCTCTTACCTTCACTTATCTGTATTTTTTGCGTTTACCTTGTGTTGTTTTTGTTTCGTAGTTTTAACTTAGATCTAGGTAAGCTTACAACAGTTTTTGATATGATAGGTTGTCAAATTATTTTATTATTTTTAATCAATCGATTAGCTGTTGTTCTTCTATCATCGAATCGGCCCCATGTGCGTCTTCTCAGTATTGCACCATCGTCTGCTTATCAATTAGTGATTTTACTCACTTCTTTAGGGGGTATTTTGGCATTTGACGCTGTTCTTGATAGTATTTATCAAATCATTTCAGCGCCTCTATCTTTGACAATTGCTAAAAGTTTTATTGCTGTTTTTCTTGTAGCGATATTGCTATTTATAATATCATTTGTACCTTTGCGGTTTAGACGTAGGCGTGTTCAAGAAGAAAAAAAAGAGCCATACTTTTGGCCATTTTATATACGCATTCCTCTTATTGGCTTGGGGTTACTGCTCTTTGTATTGAATTTTTTAGGTTACGTTGGACTTGCACGTTTTATTACGCAGCAAATTATGATTGATGGAGCATTTTTAGTTCTCATGTATTTAGGAATACAAAGCGCTCAAGCACTTGGAACTAAAGACCAATTTATGAAAACAACGGTTGGTCATCTTTTGATGCAGAGGTTTCATTTAGAAGAAAAAACGATGAATCAATTGGGAGTTTTTGTGAGCGTTTTTCTCAATTTATTTGTTGTTATATTTTGTGCAATGCCAATTGCTGTCCAGTTTGGATTTTCCTATTCTGATTTAAAAGCAGTTTTGTGGCAATCGGTGACCGGTTTTCAGATTGGAAATATTAGTCTTTCTTTGATTTCTCTTGTAACAGGAATTATTTCTTTTTGTGTTTGCTGGTTTCTTATTCGCCGATTTATTGGTTGGTTAGATAATGTGGTGTTGGTTCATGGAGAGTTCGATTCTGGTATACGTAATTCTATCAAAACAGTGATAAGTTATGGAGGCGTTGTTGTATCTGCTTTGACCGGATTATCAATGGCAGGTTTGGATCTTAGAAATTTCGCTCTTATTGCTGGAGGACTTTCACTTGGTATAGGTTTTGGTTTACAGAATATTGTCCAAAACTTTGTCTCTGGACTTATTATTTTAGTTGGAAGACCATTTAAAATAGGGGACTATATAGAATCTGGATCAGTAGGGGGTGTTGTTAAGCGTATTAGTGTGCGTGCAACGGAACTTGAGACAATTCAGCGTAAGACGATTATTATTCCCAATTCAAGCCTTATTAATAACAACGTTAGTAATTGGACACGACATAATAAAGTAGGACGAATTGATGTACCAGTTACTGTATCATCTAAGGTTGCTCCAGAGCATGTTGCTAAAATTTTGTTAGAGATTGCTTCTGCGACAGAAGGCGTTTTAAAAAATCCTATCCCACAGGTAAGTTTTACAGCATTTGATCGTAAGAGTTTTTCCTTTAATTTGGCTATTTATGTGCCTAATATTACCTCATCTTCTCATGTAACCAATGCTCTTCGATTTAGCCTATATAAGCGTTTTTCTGAGGAAGGAATCTTAGAATGCTGAAATATACTTATATTTTGATTACAGTTATTCTATTAAGTATTTTTACCATAACAGCTTTTGCTGCAACAGTGAAGAATACTGATTTAAAGATACAATCTCTTATTGTTGTTGAAGGAAGTATACCTTCAAAAATTTCTTTAAATACTCATCAAACAATTACAATTTGTATGAAGGGATGTTTTATAACTTTTCCTAATAAAGACCGTTTTGCAATAAAGGCAGATGATAATATAGAAATCAGTAGGGGAAGAGCAATTTTTAAATAAAATGATTGAGAATTTTTGTTTTGGGACAAGATTTAGAAGGATAATGATATTGTGTGTAATTAATAATCTCATCCTTTAGAAAATGGTAAAAAAAAAGTATGATTTTAGTATAAAATGGATGTTTTTTTATACTATGTAGAATCTACAGTATGCATTTTGGATGTAAGAATATTGAGGTATTTATAGTATTGTTAATGAACATCGATTTTCTAAAAATAATTACATCATTTTTAGAATTTTTTCATGAAAAAAGGCATAAAATATACTATTTTGTGATTTTTTTGCGGTAATTTTAATACAAAATGTTTTATATTTCCTCCTTTTGACAAGATAATAGGTATTTTTATTAAATATTTATTATTTGAAGTAATCATTATTATAACATTTTAAAATTTATTTGATAATATTAAATTTTGATGTAATGATATATTAATATAGTAATAGATTTAAATGTAATTATAAAGGAGTACATGCGATTTTGCGGCATAAGATTTTATAAAACTTTGTTTTTCTAAATGTGATTTTTGATTATATTTAAATTTAGCAATGGGGTATAATTTTATGAATACAAAATTTATAACAGCATCTGTTTTTTCTTTGATTTCACCTTCTATAGTACAGGCTGCAGATGTGGTGGCTCACGAAGAGCCAGTACATGTTGCCTCAGAAGTTGTTGCTTCTTCACCTTTTTCTTGGGCAGGTTTTTATTTCGGGGGGCAAGTTGGTGGCTTTTCAAGTAAGATTTCTGCAACAGTGCCTGATGTTAATATTCCTCTCTATCCTGATGAGGGGAGTAAAAGTAAACCATGGATACCTGTCGAGAAACAGAAAATGCCCGATCTTTCTGGGTTTATAGGTGGTTTTTATGCGGGTGTTAATTTTGATCTCGGTAATAATTTTATTATGGGGATTGATACGGATATCATTTTAACGGAAAAAAAGGATACAAAAACAAGATTTCATGCAGATGAATCGAGTGCTGGTGGAACTGAAGGATCCAGCACTAAAGGATCGGGCACTGAAGGATCGGGTAGTGATACTGAGGAATTAGATACAGAAGAAAAAAGTCGAAAAAAGGCAAAAATTGTCAGGAGACAGGGCAGAGGCTTTTCTCGCTCTTCTGCAGAGGATAAAGAAGAGAAAGACAGTTTAACGTTTAATCATACGTTAAAACAAAAATGGACAGGTGCTACACGGGTGCGTGTTGGGTTTTCTGCAGGGCGTGTGATGCCTTATATTGCTGGTGGTGTTGCTTATGGACAGTTTCAGGATATTTTGTCGACAGTAATTACGGGAGGTGAGCCATTTAATAGGACATCGGATGTAACAAAAACGATGATTGGTTATACTCTCGGTGGTGGTGTTGATTTTGCAATGACAGACCATCTTGTTGTGCGTGCGGAATATCGTTACTCAGATTTTGGTAAAAGGAAATTTAAAGACGAGATTGAAGTTAAGTATAAGACGAATGATTTTCGCGCAGGAATAGCTTACAAATTCTAATTTTGTAGGATAAAGGAGCTTAAATTTAAGAGGTCCTATTTCTTTGATAGGGCCTTTATTTTTTAATTTTATGCATTGTAAACACTATTTTATGGTGAAAAAAAGGGGGCTTTGACTTTGAGTGAGAATGAGGAGGTAAGGAAGAGTTACTCAGATTCTTAATTGTTAAGAATAAAAAATTTTTAGTTCACGAGGTGTGGTTGAAACATTTGTTGGCAAAGAAGGATTGCTTCGTCTTTCATATTATTACAGTTATCACTTTATAATACCGTTATAGAGTTGCAAACAGTAAACTTAAAGAGAGTTTTTACTATCTAAGTAATGAGAAAATAAAGAAAATTTACATAGAGTGGTGCGGACGGCGTGTACGTTTGTGCAACAATTTTTTCTTCCCTTAGAACTCTCTACAATATCACCTGATAGCACAGTTTATCTTTTTTCTGTTTAATAACTAATTGTTTTTATTTTATTTTATTTATTAAATTGCCTTTTATATATAATCTTGGTACCAGATGAAAGTGCTCCAAGTGCAATTCAAAAGGTGGTTTTTAAAAGGTGGTTCGAAGAACGTGATAGACTGTCTATCTTATCTGTAAAAAATCTATCTAAAGGAAAATATGCTGACAGAGCTGGTTTATGGCTTATCAAAACTACACCAGATCAAGGATGATGGGTTTTTAGGTTTGACCTCAATAAAAGACGACGAGAAATGGGATTAGGCTCTTGTCGCAATGTATCTTTAAAAGAAGCACTGTTCAAAGCTTTAGCTTGTCGTGATCGTTTAGATCAAAGAATTGACCCGATTCGCCGAAAACAAAAAGAAAATTTGCGTCGGGCAGGGGGTATTTCTTTACGAGAAATTGCCTCTAGTGCTTTTGAAGCCAAAAAACGAATTGAAAAATGAAGGAAAAGCAGCAAGCTGGTTAACACCTCTTGAGTTACATGTTTTTTCTAAACTTGATGATACGCCAATCATTGAACTGACGCAAATTGATATAAAAGGATGCATTTTTCCTATTTGGAAGACAAAAAACGAAACAGCAAGTAAAGCTCTATCCCGCTTGAATATAGCTATAAAACATGCGGTGGCATTTGGTATAGATGTGGATATGCAATTAAAAGCAAAAGCTTTATTAGAAAAGTTTATTCAAAATACCCAAAATATTCCAGCTATGCCATGGAAAGAAATGCCTAAGTTTTTTCAATCTTAAAATGATGAGCTTGTATCACATCTAGCTTTAAAACTTCTTATTTTGACGGTTTTTTTATACCAATCAGGCATATTCAGAGATTTATGGATCAATATGGATTATCCCAAAAGAAAATATGAAGAGAATTGTTGGAAAGGTTTCTGATTTTCATGTGCCGCTTACAGCTGAAGCGCTTGCTGTTATTGAAAAAGCAAAAAATGGTTTTTTATTTGTTGAGAGTTTTGGAAAGCCTATATCTGATGTAGCACTTTCTAAATTCATGAAAAACAAAGGTTTTAATTATAGACTTCATGGTTTCAGATCGATTCTGCGGGACTGTATAGCAGAGACAACGTCAACACCATTTGAAATTGCAGAATCTGTTCTTGCGTATTCAGTTGGGAACTCAGTGACAAAGGCTTACATGCGGACGGATTTTTTAGAATAGCGCCGTGTTCTCTCAGAACAATGGGCGTCTTTTATATCTGGAGAGGCTTGATAATTGTTATGTCTATTGTCGCGTCAGGTGTCTAAGAAACATTTAAGCGATTAGCGGATAGATTACGATATAATCTCTCTTTCCTCGCTTTAAAAGCGGGAAGGGGGTAAAGCTTTCAGTTTTTGGTTAGCCACTGTTTTATAATGTGCAAAGATATTGTCTATCGCATCCATAAGGCGTGCAAAATCAAGGATAAGCAAAAAAGAAAAAATGCTATCCACTTCATCAAACGAGACATCATTTTCACACTTTGATAGGTGATGATCATTTCTTGAAGCATTTTTTTCTGCTTCTGTAAGTTCTGTATCGTCTTGTGTTTTTTTTCTAACCATGTTTCCACCCACACAAGCGTTCACCTAGATTATTGTGCTTTAAGATCTCTCTTGCTAAATTGGAACTGATGGCGTTCAGATCTTTCTTGTCTAAATAAATTGGCAACCAGCCAACACAAGAAGAAGCATATTTATTTGTCGTGCAACCAGTCAGAGAGAGCAGCACGCACATCAGCATCACTTTTTTGATTAATTTCATTTTCTACCTCAAGCCGTGTTGTGGCTGCTTTTAAAGCTTTTTCTGTTTGCTTTTGTTGCTCTGCTTTTTTCCCAAGAGTAAAAGCTCTTGCTAAAATCATAAAAAAAGCGGCTAAAGCCGCACCTGTTAGCATCAGATTTCTTTTCATCCATAAGATCATAGACGATGCTCCTGAAAGCGTTTAGCAACAAAGAAAATGCCAGTACATGCGGCTAAAATCATAATGGTGGCCAAAGCCCATTGGATTGGTCCATTTCCTGCTAATAAGCCTCCAAGCCCAGAAAAAGAACCAATAATCGGTGCAAGGGCTTCGGCTTTGAAAACCCCCGTTGATGCTTGCATTTCTACTGTTTGATAATTGGAGGAAACAAAAGCCCCTTTCGCCCATAAGCCTGTTTCTGCCGCACGCCGGTGTGCGAGACCTTCAAGACGCTTACCGCCTGCTTTGGTCCATTTCTGTAGCTCGGCAGGGACAGCTTCATATTCACCTTGATTGAGCTTTTTTAACAGTGTCGAGTTACAAAAGGCTCTTGTTAGTTGACGCTATTTCTAAAAATGATTGATTAGGATTAATAATGATACTATTATTGGTTATAAACAATAAGGTTGAAAAAATAATCAGCTTGATGAAAGCATCACCAAAGAACATCAAGTTTTCAGATTTGTTGGCTGTGTGTGTGTGTACATTTTTTTTGGAGAACCGCGGAACAATGGTAAAAGCCGCTTTGTTTTTAAAACCCCGTGGCTTGGTGACCCCCGTATGAATATTCAAAAAGATTCTGGTAACAAAGCAAAAGCTTATCAAGTCAGACAAGTCTTACAAGCGATAGAAAGGATGAAACATGAACAATAATCATTATACATATCGTGTTTTGTGGTCGCAAGAAGATGAGGAATATGTTGGATTGTGTGCAGAATTCCCATCCCTTTCATGGTTAGATGCTCAAGCAGAGAAAGCTTTAAAAGGTATTATGGACCTTGTTTCAGAAGTTGTTGAGGACATGCAACATAATGGAGAAGAAGTTCCTCTGCTTTTGTCTCATGGTAAATATAGTGGCAAGTTTCAATTAAGAATACCACCAGAACTCCATAGAAAACTTTCAATACAAGCCGCTGAAAATGGTGTTAGTTTAAACAGATACATTTCTTCTAAGCTTTGAATCTTTTAAAAATCTATACGTACTAAAAGAAAATTAATTCTTATGAAAACCTCTAAATTAAACAAATACCCGTTTTCAAGACGGATGAAGAAGCAGAAAACTTTGTTGATACTGCAACCTTACTGATTATGACTTAACTGATTTTAAATCTGTTCATTTTGAATTCTTACCTAAAGAAGCCTCTTGATCTTCTCCCCACCTTTAAAGATGGGGAAGGGAGGTACTTAAGCAACCTTTTTAATGGGGTTTTCTAGATCTGGTTCGTAAGCTCGCAATAAAGGCAACATAACTGTAGGAAACTCTGAATCGCCAAAATCTGTAAGAGCTGCCAAAATCTTTGTAATATTAGGCACTTCATCTTGAAGTTTAAAAACTAAAGCTTTTTCCACCATGCCCATAATCTCAATTATGGCAGTGCAATCCTCATCTCCAATGCTGTGATGATTGGAAAACTGAAACAATGCTATTCATAAATCGCACAAAAAATCGATACTGGTATTCATTGCACACCCCCAAAGATTTTCTTTGCCATACTGCACGCCATCTCGCTTGCCCCTTAATGCCCCCAGATACGCCGCTCCTCACAGGGGCGCACGTAATTATAAACCGCCTGTGTATGTCCACCACCGGTATCAATACAAGCAGCTGTTATCCTAATCCCCTCTTTATAGCCTGGATGTGGCCAGCGTTTTGCAAGATATTCATCCAATTGGTCCCATACTTCAAAAGAAGAGGGATCACCAAGGATCACTTGATAATCAATATGCCAACTTTCTTCACTACGCCCCCATCCCACCACTTCAAGTTCCAAGCGGTCATTTTGCACATCAATACCAGCTGTCAACACGACGGATTGTTCTGGTGCCAATGGATAATCTTCGCGTTTTGCATAGAGGCTATCAGGATCAATAACTTCGCCTGTTCTGTCCTCCCATGGCTCTCCAAGAACTGTATTAATAAAAACTTGCAAAAGAGCAGGGTCTTCTTTGGCATTTAAAAACTCTCTTGCACATTCCCCCCATGTAAGCCAAGGAGAATAGAGTGCCGAAATATGATAAGAACGCAAATTGGGTCTGCTTGACTCACTGGTTGGGACCCAGCATGCGCCTCTTTCTTCACACATGAGATCTGTTTTTCGGTGCTCGGCATGTTCATGACCACAATGCGCACAAACAAAAACAGCTTTTTCGGGAGCCCCTTTCGGCCATTTGATTTGTGACCAAACAATCGGCTGGAGTGTACCACATGCATCACAAGGCACGTTGTAATATCGCTGGTCTCCTAGTACAAAATCTTTGGCAATACGGCTTGTGTCACGGTGGGTGGGTGTGGACAATTTAAAGATCTTTCGTTGTACAAAGGTTGATGTGCGCTTTTCCGCAATCATCACTGGATCACCTTCGTTATCGACACTGAGAGGATAACCATCCACTTCATCCAAAATCAGATAACGAATAGGCATGGAACGCAAACCAGCAGCACTGTTTGCCCCTGTAAGCATCAGTGCACCACCATCAAACTCTTTCGAAAACATGGTATTCCCGCTGTCGCGTGCCCGCGCTGGGGCAATGCGTTCGCTTAAAGCAGGGCTTGCCATAATCATAGGATCAAGCCGCGTCTTTGAAAGCTTTTTGGCTGTCTCAACCGTTGGCATCACATAAAGGGCAGGTCCTGGACTATAATGAATAGCATAACCGCAGAAATTTAATCCTGCCTCTGACATGCCAACCTGCGCCCCTTTCATGACAATAGTTGTTTCAATCGGTTTGTGAGAGGAAAGATTATCCATGATTTCGCGCAAATAGGGGGTCCGCTTTGTTCTCCACAATCCAGATTCAGCACTTGCTACGGTGCTAAGGTATCTATTCTTATCCGCCCATTGCGAAACCGTATACGGTGGGTCCGGTTGTCTTGCATTATTGGCATGGGCGAAAAATTCTTCGACTGCATTGTCATCCATTATTCGTTTCTTGCAAGTTCTCTAACTCTGGAGAATGAGGATCATGAAAAGGCACTGGAATATTAACCGCCTCAAGCAAAGCGGTTCTCATAGTGTAATCAATAGCACCAATAAGGCTGGCCGCATCACATCCAACTTGTGCAGCAATGCTTGCACCAAAACGATGAGGAAAATTCAACATAGCATCACGGTGCGTTCTTCCAAACTCACGAGCTGCCTTTTTCATTTCTTCTCGATCAACAGTGGTTTCGCGCAATCGTTCAAGTGCAATCTTTTCGCTTTCAAGGGCAACTTGCATTCGCTCCAGTTTTATCTTGTATTCATTGGCTCCATCTGTAGAGGCTTGTTTGATCTTTGTCCGCGGTTGACCATCAGGCGCTAAAAATGGAGCAGGGCGCTTTGTTGGATTCTCATTCCAGATGGCTGTTGCAACGGCTTCATTGACAGAACCATCTTCAAAAAGAGCCTTATCAAATTTACCTGTCTTTATCCGAGAAACCACCGCATTATGTGAAACACCCATCTTCTTCGCAAACGCACGAACCGATAAACCCTTACGCGTTTTCTTATTCATAGTTGCTCCATTTTGAATGGTATATACGAATTATTGTACACTTTAATTGTTGACAAGGTTTTATTTTTCGTGTACATAAAATATATGAAGATAGTGTGGGATGAACCAAAAAGAGCTTTAAACATTGATAAACATAAGCTTGATTTTGCTGATGTTATTTACTTTGACTGGGAACATGCTCTTATTGATGCAACACATTCAAACCGCATGAAGGCTATTGGACATTTTGCTGATGGCACAACAGTTATTGTTTTTGCAAAGCTTGGCAATGAAGCGATATCCATTATCAGTTTTCGTCAAGCGAATAAAAAAGAAAGAGAGGTTTTCAATGATTATCAAAAAAAACTTTGAAACAGGATGTGGCTACACAAAAGAAGATTGGGACGCTGTGGATTCCCCACCATTGACAGATGAAGAACTTGCACGCTTAAAGCCAGCTAAAGATGTTTTACCAGCCTCCTTTTTTAAATATGTAACAGAAGAACGCCGTAAACGTGGGCGTCCACCGGTTGAATCTCCCAAACAAGCGGTTACTCTACGCCTTGACCCAAATGTTATTGCCTCTTTTAAAAAACAAGGAAAAGACTGGCGAACACGTATGGGTGAAGTCTTAAAAAAAGCAAGTGGTTGTTAAGCCAAACGATCTCGCCACTCTAAAAAATGTGCTTTACAGTTGAAATTAAACTTCAATTGTATTACATTGAAGTACAATTACAAGAGGAGAGCTCATTATGGCTGCCAGTCGCATGGTTCAAGCGCGTGTACCAGAAGAAATTCAAAATATCGCTAGTCAAGTTATTCAAGCTTCAGGTTTATCAGTAAGTGATGTTGTGAGAGTGTTGATGACGCGTATTGCACAAGATAAAGCTATTCCGTCCTTCTTGTTTCAACCTAATGCAGAAACTATAGCGGCTTTTGCAGAACTAGAGGAAGGTAACTTAAAAAAGTTTCATTCCGTAGACGAATTATTTGATGATCTCTATGCGGACGATTGAACGTACCACTATCTTCAAATGTGATTTCAAGCGTGAAATGAAAGGACGGTATCGGCATCTTTTAGATACTGATTTGCGCCAAATCATTGCAGCATTAGCAAATGATCAACCCTTAGAACCTCGATATCATGATCATGCATTGACTGGGAATTGGAGCAATTATCGAGATTGCCATATTCGACCTTACCTAGTGTTGATTTATCGCTTGATTGGTCAAGATCGATTGATTTTAGCGCGTCTGGGCTCCCATTCAAAACTTGATCTTTAAACCACCTCCCCATTTTGAGAACGGGGAGGGGAGATGTGTTTTAAATCTAAGCAGCTTTTACGACAGATCTTGCTAAAACGCGCTTAGCTTCTTTTGTAACTGATTTGTAATGATCAAGTTCTTTTTCGATTTCATCTATTTTCAAAAGATAACCAAAGATGATACCCATGATTTTAGGATAATTTGTCAAAACATATTGGCGAAGATAGTTAAAATCATCAAAGCGTGTATCATTATCATAATCAACAGCTTGGTTTCTCAGTTTCTTTTCACATTCAATAAAGTAACGGCGTGCTTGACGTCCTTTCTCATTGCGTTCAACCATGGAAAGT
>NZ_JBHIRI010000009.1:60988-91422 GCF_042197005.1 Bartonella sp. AA78NXGY | reverse complement strand
TCCTCTTATGGATTGGATACTGCCTTATGAGGGTTTGGCAGTTTCCGTTGAGGGGAAGGATGCACTCTTTTTGAGGGTTAGGGTGCATCCTCTTATGGATTGGATACTGCCTTATGAGGGTTTGGCGGTATCTGTTGAGGGGAAGGATGCACTCTTTTTGAGGGCTAGAGTGCATCCTCTTATAGATTGGATACTGCCTTTATGAGGGTTGAGGCGGTCTCCGTTGAGGGGAAGGATGCACTCTTTTTAAGGCGCGGAGTGCATCCTCTTATAGATTGGATACTGCCTCATGAGGGTTGAGGCGGTCTCCGTTGAGGGGAAGGATGCACTCTTTTGAGGGCTAGAGTGCATCCTCTTATGGATTGGATACTGCCTTATGAGGGTTTGGCAGTTTCCGTTGAGGGGAAGGATGCACTCTTTTTGAGGGCTGGAGTGCATCCTTTCCATGGATTGAATGCACTCTTTGGAGGCTAAAGTGCATCCATAGGGAAAGGCATATTCCATAAGAAACAGAGATAACAAAAAGATTTGTTTTTATATTTTTATTGATAGGTTGCTGTATTTGCGAGGGCTATTCATTCTTTATTCTCAATATTTAAGATGATTATGTGATAAGGGTTGTTCGTCAATACAATCGTAAAAGACGCTGATGTATTTTTATAAAAATTGAGATATTTTTGTGCCTTTTTCTTGTTTTTTTTGTGTTTACACAAGATATGCACGGCTTTTCAACAGTTTGTTTTTTTAGCTTTGCTAATGGCGATGGCGTTGGCTAAACACTTCAATTGTTTTAACTGCTTCAATACCGCCTTAAAAAACAGTGCTTTATAATATGACAAAATAAGCTGTATAACTTTTGATTCTTACGCGATGCTAGAAAAAGGGGAATGTTAGGAGAGATGTTGTCTATATTCTTAGTTTATCTCTTAAGTTAGGAAGATTAACATACTTTCCGAATCTATTTTTTATTCGGTTTGACGGTTAAAGAGCAATATCTGAATGGAATCACACTTGTCTCATGTTTTTATTCTCACGCTTTAGATTTTTTCTCATAGGGATTTTGTTTTTAATGGGGGATTTTGTTTTTTAATGGGGGATTTTGTTTTTTAATGGGAGTTTACGCGACTCACATAAAACAGAATGTTCTAAATAGAATATATTTGTGTTGCACATTTACCTACTTGTTTAAAAACATTATGTGATCTTATCATCACAATTATATTGGTGATTGGAGATATTGGTAAATCTGATAATGGAGAAATCTCTTGTGAAGTGGATAAGCCCTTCTTTAAATTCTCATAAGGGGAAAGCCAGCACTATCATACTATTCTCACCTCATGTGATGATAGCCTTTGGCTCTTGAGCGTGTTCATAAGAGGCATTTTGATTCTTTATCTTTGAAATCTTTGAAGTGCTTTATTTCATATGTCTCTTATGTTTGTAATGTGGAAAAGACAAGGTGTTGATTGATGCAACATGAAATAAATTTAAAATGAGAGAATCCCTATGATATCTGCGTCTCTTAATTTTATATGGATAACGGGTTTTAATATGGATAACGGGATATGATGATTATAAATCAATATGTTGTCGTGATACATCAACCTGTTGGGGGGCGATAAAGAAAGTTATCCAATAGTTAAGTCATTCTGTTATGCCGTAAAACACGGTCATTTGAGGTTTGGTGATATGAAGCAAGCTTCCTTGGATATGTTTTAAGTGTTTTTTTAAGGGCGTGGTGAATCTTTAAGACAGAGCAAGATTCTGTTGCGCCTTGAGTTTAGCGGAAAAACCTGAATAGAAGCCAAGAGGGAATGGCAAACCAAGAGGGAAGTGTATCCAAGCTGTTTGTAAATCAGATTGAGTTAAGAATCTGTGTTCTTTAAGAATGGAACGCAAGTCAATTTGACAAAAGAATGATCTATTTTGCGGGTAAACCTTATGGAGGAATTATCACAAAGCTCATAAGGAAGTGATTTAAGACAATACAGTCATAAAAAAGTACAGTTATAAAAAAAGTCCTCCGTCGCAATCAGAGGACCAAAAAGCAGGAGAATTTTAACATTGACTCGCAGGACGTGTCAAAAAAGAATAAATTTAAAAGGCCGTACTAAATACAAAAAAATCATACTTAAAGAACCTACCATATTATGGTTAGCAGAGAATTGAAAAAATAGCAATATAAAAAATACTTTTTACAAAAAATTTTGTCATTTTGCATTAAAACTTAATACTTTTTTCAATTGAATATTTATTTTAAGACTCGATATTAATTAAACTATATTTAAAAATATTATGATACATGCAAGCATCTTGATAATATTCTTCAATCAAAAACGAATTAAGAGCCCCTCATGATTATAGGACTGATATGGGGGAAGGCTTTTTGTTTTTAAGAGTGTGGGGTGTATCTTAAGTATGTGTGAGGGGGGTGAAGTATTGTCCTTTTGGGTGTGGGCAAGGTAATGAAAATAGGGGCGAGAGCTGCTGGATGCTTGAGCCCGTGTGGGGGAGGTTTCTTTAGAGGGGGCGGGGCAACATGGGAGGCCGCTTAAAATGGCGAGGAGGGGGATTATTCAAAATGTTTATGGTTTGCATATCCCCAATGAAATGCGAGCAAGTCTAAACAATCTCGTAAATGATCGGCAAGGGAGTTTTGTTTGCGTTTTGAAGAACTTAATTCTTTTATCGCTTGTCCATAGCCGATAACGCGTTCAAGCAGTGAATAGCCAAGAATACCCAGTTGAACTTTGATTGTTCTTAAATGATTGGAGGCTTCTATTTGACGTTCAATGGGGTGTGTGTACCCTTGGCTACAGGAAACCTTTTCACGGGTGTAGTCAAGGCTCATGTGAAGATCGGCTTGGCTTTGACGCCAGTAAAAATAAAAACGTTCTGCCGCTTTATATTGGGCTTTGCTGAGATGTCCTTTCGCATATAAAAGGGCAATGGGATGGCTTTGTGCATTGGCAATGGCATTGATAGTGCGCGGGTTGCTGGAACTTTCTCGATGATTGGGTTTAAAATAAGGATTACGCGTTTCTACAGGGATTTCTTGCGTCTTTAAATGACCAATGTGCTTTTCTTGATTTTGATGATCAAGCGGGCAGGTTTGCGTATTTTTTTTCTGCTTATGGGTCATAGCATCTCCTTAAAAATTTTAATTTTGCTTCTCGTTTTTTAAAAAATGTTGCTTGATCTAGGCAAAAGAGGGGGGTGAGAGGAAGACATGTGTTGGAGTGTGCCGTGGGGGTATGCGCTCTTGGGGGTGACTTGGACTGTTGCGCTTGTGTGTGGGAGCCCCATGGATTTGGCTCTTGAAAAGAGGGGTGTTTTGTCGCATGGTGGATTTTCCTTGAATGACTTGATGAGGGAGGTGAGTGATGGCGCGCGGGCTTTTGTCTTTGAAGGGATTGGTGTTTAGCTGTATTGTAGCTTATGTCTCTGTGGCTGTTTATGTGGAAATGAAGGCGTTGGGGATGACGTGGGGCGTATTTTTACGAGCTGTGGCGTTTTATGGCATTCCCAGTATTTTCCTTATGTTGGGTTATGAAGTAATGCAGCGGCGTGGTGTAACGAAGGGTTTGTTCCTCAAGATGGTGTTGTTGAGCTTCATTTTGGCTGCTGTCTCTGATTTTGTTTATAAGCAAGCTGAGCATTTTGGTTTGGCTCAGGTGTGGTTTTCAAACAAGTGGGTGTTTTATGTCCTTTTGGGCTTTGTCCTTGCTCTTATTTATAGAGGGGCAAGGCGTCTTGGGTTTAGGCTTTCATTCTTTGAAAAGGATTGATCTTTTGCTGCATTTTTGGCATGGTCTCTGATTTTTATTGATGAAGGAGCGGGGCGTATGGTGGTTGCGCGGGACATGTTTTTGAAGGGGCTGGCGTTTTTCTGCGTTATTGGCTTGGTTCTTGGTTTTGCTTATGAAGATGCGGGGCGACCGGCTATTACGTGGGAGGTGTTTTGGCAGGGGATGGAGCTTTCTTGCATTGCTGGCGCTGTCCTTTGTTTTATTGTTGTGGGAGCAAATAGTAGAACTGTATCGTGGGGCGTGTTTTTCAAGGCTGTGGTGTTTTGCGCCATTGCTGTAGTGGTTCTTGGCTTTGCTTATAAGGGAGTGAAGCGTTTTGATATATCATGGGAATTTTTAGTGATAGGAGCGGTGTTTGTTGCATTGCTGGAGCTGTCCTTGGTTTTGCTTATGAGGGTGCGGGGTAAATGGATATCGCGTGGGGTGTGGTGCTTCAAGTGGGTGGTGTTTTCTTGTATTATTGGCACTGTCGTTGGGTTGGCACATGTGGGAGTAAAGCATATGGGCTGGAGCACGCATTGGTTTTTGAACAATGGGGTGTTTGTGAGCAGTGTTGGATTCGTTTCTTTGTTTGTTTTGGAGGGGGTACGCTGTATGCGTGTACTGTTGGGGTGGTGCTTAAAAAAATGAGCATTTTTCTTTCCCACGGGCGTGGTCTTTGATGTTCTTTCTGAGAGGGGTATTTGATGTCGGACGATGTGATGTTTTGGCAGTGGTTGGGGTTTTTCTGCTTTGTTGCTCTTGTCTTTGTTTCTATTTATGCGGCAATGAGGTTTTTCGGGGTTACAAGGAAGGCTTTTTTAAAAAATTTGGCGTTGAGCTTCATTATTATCGCTGTCTCTAAGTTTGTTTATGGGCAAGCTGAGCACTTTGGTTTGACTTGGTTGTGGTTTTCAAAAAAGTGGGTCTTTAACATTCTTTTTGGCGTTGTCTTTGGTCTTATCCTTGGGCTTATTTGTCTAGGGGCAAAGCGTCTTGGTTTTAGGCTTTCATTCTTTGCAAAGGATTGATCTTTTGTTGCATTTTTGGCATGGTCTCTGATTTTTGCTTATGAAGGAGCGGGGCGTATGGTGGTTGCGCGGGACATGTTTTTGAAGTTAGCGGTGTTTTCCTGCGTTGTTGGATTGGCGTATAACGGAGCCAAGCATATGGGGGCACTGGTTTTTGATCTTTAACAATGGGGTGTTTGTGAGCAGTGTTGGATTTGTTCCTTTGTTTGTTTTGGAGGGGGTATGGTGTGTGCGTGTACTGTTGGGGGGCTTAAAAAAATGAGCATTTTTCTTTTCCACCGGCGTGATCTTTGATGTTCTTTCTGTGAGGGGTATTTGATGTCGAACAATGTGATGTTTTTGCTGTTGCCTTGGTTTTTCTGCTTTTTTGCTGTTGCCTTGATTTTTATTTATAAGGGAGCAAAGCGTCGCTCTGTTACAGGGTGGATGTTTTGGAGATGGGTGGTGTTTTATGGCGCCCTTGCCACCTACCTTGGTTTTGTTTATGTGGGCGTGGGCAGGCGCGCTGTTGATGGGGAGCTGCTCTTAAAGGGGGCGGTGTTTTCTTGCATTTTTGCAACTGTCCTTGGTTTGGTGCATCTGGGCGTCAAGAGTATGCCTGTTGCTTGGCAAGTGTTCTTAAAGGCAGTTATGTTTTGTTGCATGATGGGCTTTATCCTGTGGTTTGCTGCTGTGGGCGTCAGGGATATGGATAGCATAAGGGCGGTATTCTTAAAGGTTTTGCTCTTGTCTTTATTGTTAAAAGTGCTCTTGGGGTTCTTTATACGCGAGCAAAGTGATACGGTGCTACAGAGGTCGTTGCGTGCTTTGAATTTTGTGCTGTTTTCCTGCATTTTTGGTACTCTCCTTTTTTTTACTCGTCTGGGAGCAGAGAATCTAGGGTTGAGCTGGCTTTGGTTCTCGAATGAGAGGGTGTTTTTATTCATTTTTGGATTTACCCTTCCTTTTGTTTGTGAGGGAGCAAGGCGTGCGCGTGTTCTATGGGCTTGGTTCTTAAAGTAGGGTGTGTTTTTTGTCTTATGGGTGTGATCTTTAATGGGCTTGCTGTGAGGGGTATGTGATGTCGAACGATTTGTTTTTTTGCTGTTGTTGGTATTTTCCTACCTTTTTATTGTTGTCGTTATTAGTACTTATAAGGTTTCCAAGCGCTTCGATATTTCGTGGTGGCGGGCGGCGTTTTATTGTATTTTTGGTGTTTTCCTCTTTTTGAAGGAAGTGCTGTTTTATTGCATTTTAGGAGTCGTCCTTTTTTTAGCTCTTTTGGGGATGGAGAGTATGGACATACCTTGGGGACTCCTGTCCTTGATGGGGATCGTGTTTGCTGCACTGTTGGAGTGGTTCTTGATTTTGCATATGAGAGGGCGGCGAGATGGGGTGGTGACGCATTGTTTGTGGTTATTGAAGGGGGTGGTGTTTTGCGCTGTTGTTGGAGCGATCTTTTTTTGTTTGCCTTTGGGAGCAGAGAAACTAGGGTTGAGCGGGCTTTGGTTCGCGAAGGATTGGGTGTTTTTCGTCATTTGTGGATTGATCCTTCCTGTTGTTTCTATGGGAGCAGGGCGTGTGCGTGTGTGAAGGCGGAGGCGTTTTTAAAGAGAGTGGGGTTTATGGGGCATTACAGATAACGTCGAGGGAATGATTGTTCAAAAGAACAGCGATAGCGGTAGGTTTGGGGATCAAACCAAAGCCCTATTTTGCCTTCAAAATCACCAGAACGTTGTTTGGCAATATTCATAATAACGCCGGGGCGTTTGGCTAAATCTGCTTTTTCTTGTGCGAGAGAGGCGGCAAAGATTTTATCTTCCAACGACCGATTGCGCCAAATGGTGATGATGTTAAAGGCATTGGCACCAATTTCTGAGGCGCCTTTAATGTCTTCTGTGCTGGGGATATCTTTATCCAGACCGCCTTTGCGGGCATGGGCGACAAGGTGGATGTGCACACTGTTTAAAACAGCCCAATCAACCATTTTATAAACGGCTTGTTCTTGTCTTGCATAATCATCAGAGGCAATGCCAAGCCGCATCAAACTGTCGATGATAAATTGATCGCAGCCATAGCGCGCACGACAATAGTCAAAGACTTCAAGCAAGGTGTCAACGCTCGATTTGCCAACATGTTCATAAAGAATAAGCCCTTCGTCTAAAAAATGAAGAATCCGTTCAATCGTCTCTTTTGTAGGCTGTTCTAAGCCGCCCGTTTGTTTGGTTAAACGGCGAAGCGATTGTTCTCCTTTCATTTCTAGAGACGCTAAGCAAAGGCGACTCTTTTGTGCAATCCAATGGGGAATACAATCTGATAATAATTGGCTTTTACCTGCACCACTCGCACCGCTCCAGAGCGTTAATTCTGCTGGGCGGAAATGCAATTTGTCCTTCAGTTTAGGATAGGGAACCGTATAACCAAGATGTTTTTCAGGCTCTGGCCAAAAAAGCCCAATCACTTGATCTTTATAGTCTGAGGCGCGCCGTAAACCTTCTGGTGCAAAGCTTTGTGCTGAGGAAAAGGCGGCTTTTATGGTGGCTTTATCAATCCCTGCGGTTAAACAGTCATTGGCATCTTTAAGGGGTAAACGGACACGGTAGCAACGGTGGCGTCCAAGCCTGCTGGCAATCTCACGGGCTGCTTCTTCTCCGGGCGGATCCATATCGGTGGCTAAAAAAATCGTTTCAAAAGATTCTAAATGATCAAATTCATTTTCAATCCAGTTGTGTTTTCCTCCACTGCCTCCTCCAAAGGGAACAGAAACCGCCGGATATCCATAGGCGGCTAAGGATAGCGCATCAATTTCTCCTTCAGTGATAACAATGGTACGGTTTGTTGAAGAAAGAATGGGAAATGGCGCCTGTTGGGGGGGGTGTGTGGGTGCCTGTTGGTGTGTGTGTGTGGAGGTGGGGTTGATTGAGGCGGTGTTTTGGGGTGCCTGTGTAGAGGTGAGGTTGGTTGAGGGTACCTGCTGAGGTGTGTTTTGGGGTGCCTGCTGGGGGGTGTGTGTGGAGGCGTGGTTGGTTGAGGCGGTGTTTTGGGATGCCTTTGTGGAGGTGGGGTTGGTTGAGGTGGTGTTTTGGGATGCCTGCGTGGAGGCGTGGTTGGTTGAGGCGGTGTTTTGGGGTGCCTGCGTGGAGGTGAGGTTGGTTGAGGGTACCTGTTGGGATGTGTGTTGGAATACTTGCTGAGGTGTGTGCTGGGTTGCCTGTTGGGATGTGTGCGTGGGCGCCTGCGTGGAGGGGTGGTTAGTTGAGGGTACCTGCTGGGCGGTGTTTTGGGGTACCTGCTGAGGTGCGTGTTGGGTTACCTGTTGGGATGTGTGCAGGGATGCCTTTGTGGAGGCGGGGTTGATTGTGGCGGTGTTTTGGGGTGCCTGTGTGGAGGTGGGGTTGGTTGAGGGTACCTGCTGGGGTGTGTTTTGGGGTGCCTGCTGGGATGTGTGCGTGGAGGCGTGGTTTGTGGGGTAAAGGGCTTGCCAACCAAATAAAATCGGTTCACATTGGGAGGCTGTTGGTTTGGTTTTTGCTCCCGTTTGCGCAAGCCGTTCTTTGACTAAAGCAAGGGTGCCGTCGGGTTTATAAAAGGGGAAAATGATTTTTTTGCCATTTTCTCCTATGCGGTAACGCTTTATAATCTCTAAAGGAATGTGGCGTTCTTTGTGGAGATAGGTTTTTACAAGATTCTGCGGGCTCTGCCCTGTAGGGACCGGTGGACGGCGATAGGAACGATGGGGCGCCATAAAGGGTTTGGGGCGTGTCAGATTGAGAGTCGCGCGTGCTTCTTCTAAGGCTTGAGAAAGACTAATGCCTTTGACTTCACACCAAAGGTCTAAAAGATCTCCTCCAGTGCTTTCTGCAAAATCATACCAAAGTCCTGCTTTACTACCACTCAAGCAAATCGATAAACTTTGACCAGCTTCACCACGTGTGTTGCCTACAATCCAATTGTTGCCTCGTTTGTGCCCTTGGGGAAGAAGCATTTCTGCTATTCTATCTGCTTGTGAGATAAGTTTTTGTTTGATTTCAAAAATTGTGCTCATGGTCATTCGTGATATTATTTTCGTTTTTCTCAAGATGTGAGAAGTGAGGACTCTGTTTTTGCTGTTCTCACCGTTTGATCTGATCGTAAAGTCTCGTGGTGCTATGGGGCTTGCCAGTTTACTTGAGAGCTTCTTTGCCGCTCTTTTTTTGCCAATAGTCGCGAAACCTCTTGGCTTGCCAAAGGGCTTGACTCTCACTCAAACCTTTCTGAAATGGCTGTGTTGGTGTTTGTTTGCCAAGAGCATGGGAAGTGGTGTCTTGAGAAAAAGGAGGAAGGTGGAAAGGAGGAAGGATGCAAGAAGGTGGGGTGGATGTCTGAGAGTGTGGTGCATGCTGGGGTCCTGTTGGGGGATACCTTGTTGGGGCATGAGTTGGGGTGCCTGTGTGGGAGGGGTGGTTTGTTGCCAAAGAGTTTGCTTTTCATTGAGTTTTTTTTGCAGCTGCTCTGTTGATGTCTGTTTGCCAAGAGCATGGGAAGTGGCGCCTTGGGAAAAGGAGGAAGGCGGAAAGGAGGAAGGATGCAAGAAGGTGGGGCGGATGCCTGTGAGGGGGTGGTGCATGCTGGAGTCCTGGTGTATTGGGGTGCATGTTGGGGTGTGTATGTTGGGGTGCCTGTGAGGGTCTTTTGCGTGGGGAAAACGCTTTTGTGATGAGAGAAAAATGGTCGATGTTGACTCGTTTTACGGTGTGAATCGCCTATCCAAATGTTGTTTTGCCGCATTTTGTTTTGTTCTGTGTTGTTTTGTCCGATGCTGTTGTGGTGTTGAAGCATTTTTGTCCCCGCGCTTGCTTGAAAAATACGTTGTTTGTGTGATGTCAAAAATTGTCGTTATAGTTGATCAAACTGCGGTAAAGCGTGTCGTTGTTCTCAGAGGTAAAAGATGAGGAGCTCCTTTGTTTTTGCTGTTCTTGCCGTTCGATCTCACGGCGAAACCAGTTGCGCCATGTGGCTTGCCAGTCTACTTTGAGAGCTTCTTTGCCGCCTTTGGCTTGCCAATAGTCGCGAAACTTCTTTTCTTGCCAATGGGCTTGGCTTTCACTCAAGCCTTCTGAAACTGCCGCCTTGATGTCTGCTTGCCAATGCTCAGGAAGACGATGCCCTTTGGCAACTGAGGTTGTGGTTTTTTTGTTGGAAGAAGGAGGGATGGAGGCAGGAAGATTGCTGGGGGGAAGAGTGGTGGCGGATTTTGTTTTTTCCCCCGTGACAATTTGCGCGATAGGGGCGGGAGTGAACTCGTCTTGGGGAGCTTTTAAAGGGGAGGCGTTTTTTTGCTCCGCTTCTGCTTGGGCAGGCAAAGGGAGAGGTGAATCAAGAGCCGGTGAGGGGGATGGATGATCGCTTTGTTCAAAGTTCTCTTCGCAGGAAAAACAAGGTTCTGTCTCATCAAACAAAATTTTCTTTTCTAAAACACCGTAAGGTGTTTCCTTTTCTTCTGCCTTTTGAGCTTTTGAGTTTTGTGCAACATCTTTTGGACTTTCGTTAAGCAGTTGTTGCATCTCTGCATTGATTTTCTTGCGTTTTTTTGCCGAAGAACGACCCGCAAAGGATTTTTGTTCAAGCAATTTTTCACGCTCTTGAAAAACATTTTCGCAACGCTTGTTCCATAATCCATTGGCTAAATTTAAAATCTTACCCTCTTGGATGAGCATCTCTAAAACATTAACAAAAGTTCGCTTGTCACAACCACAAAGACGCGCTAAACGTTCTTTCGATATTTCTAAAGGTCGGCCACGGGCATACATTTCATTGAGAAGAATCGTATAGATTCCAATTTCGTGTGCGCGCATCCCACGTACACCTCCTAGAAAGTCATTTTGATACCAACAAACATATGGAAGCCTAGACGATTCATAATGAGGAGTTTCTTGTTGATTAGCGTGTTTCATACTGCAATCTACTTTCTTCTTTTTTATACATTTTTATTGATGATAAAAGCTCAAATAAGGATTTAACTTGTGTTGCTTTTGGCTCTGTTCGATGATGACTAGAGGCTTCTTTACGATGCTTATAAATGATTGGCTGTGCTTGAAGCGCATGCAAACTTACGATTTAAGATTGCGGTGATGGAAAAAATAAAGAATACCACACATTCTCAACGTACTTGCTTTTGGGCAGAAGCTTTGGAGGTGGTCTTTTATATCCGGTAGGGTGGTTAAAGTGTTTTTATGATCTAAAAATAAAAAAAATTTCCCCCGAAAAAGTAAAATTTGTTTCCTTAATTTTATCCTTTTTAGAGGATAATGCAAGCCCGTTTTATAAAAAGGACGTGTTTTTTTAAAAAGACGCGCTATATGGTGAAATTATGAATATCGATGGTTGGCGTCAAAGATTAAGAATCGCTTTGGAAAAAAGTGGGCGGTCAAAAAGATCTATCTCCCTCGCTGCCGGTAAAGGCGCGGGGTACCTTCATTCTATTCTTTCTGAAGGAAAAGAACCAACAATCGAATCTCTCTCGCGAATTTGTCACGAAATTAATATCAGTATGAATTATATTCTTTACGGGAAAGGGGCTAGCCCTGAAGATAAAGAATTTATAGAGCTTATTTCGAAACTCTCTCCGCAAGAGAGACAGGCGATTTTGACTCTTTTGCGGCGACCAATTGACGAAGCTTCAAAATAACTTCCTTCTGTGTTTTTGAGTCAAGGCGACTCCAGTGTTTTATTAATATTATGTCACTCATTTTATCTCTCCTGTGTGTTTATAATTGCAATTTTGTAAGAACAAATAGAGAACAACAAAGGGGCATGAGAGGAACAAAGAATAATAGATTTTTCTTTACATATGTCATTTGAACCCCGTAGATATTTAAAATATATCTTTTATGAAGGATAAAATGGTTGACATCTCTCCTATAGAGGATATAAGACTAACGCTATATTTAGTCTTGTCAAGACAAGGCTATGCTTTATCAACTATCTAAAGGGGGAAATCATGAAAAATATTTCATTCGTTAAAGAGGATGAAATCATTGTCGTTTTATGCGAAGAGGAAAATCCTTGTACTTATGAAGGACCAATCGACGAAATCGAAGAAGTGCTCGAACTGATTGAAGAATGTGAGACTGTTTATAGAGTTTTACGACTCGATCTGACAACTTCTCATGCTGAAGATGTTACCGAACAAATGGCGGATTTTTATGTCGAAAATCATGAAATAAATGAAGAAAATACACAATTGCAGCCCTTCATTTTGAATAGTGAAGCTTATCATGCTTGTTTAAATGAAAGAGCGGCTTGCGATTATGAAGATAATCTCTATGGCTCTTATGAAAAACAGCATCGTTTACGCCCATGTGATGTCTTGACAGATTATTGGTGGTAAACATGCCAAGTTATCTCAAGACTTCGTATCAAGGGATTCCACTTTATTATGCTGGAAATATGCGGAATTTAATCAGACTCGAACCACAAAAACACAACGCTATACTTTTTATATCGCAAGAGGTGGCTCAGTCTATGGCAAAAAAATTGGAGGAAGAATATTGCCGCCATGATTTTTCCGTCGTGCAGTAGCAGGGTTGAAAAAAGAAGCCGCAATGATGGGCCCAAGTGCTTTTTCATTGCGGTGACAATGGTGCACATTATGCTTTCGTTCTTGGGGGGGGACGACTTGGGGGTGGAGAGCTTTGCGGGGATTTTCTTAGCCGATATGGAAAGGAGGGCATGAAGAAAAGAGCCCTATATATGGGGAATTGCGGACGCTTGTGTGTGGGGGGCAGTTGCCGGCTGGTTCATTGGGGGGGTAAGGCAATGAAGCAGCAGCGGGTTATCCAGTGGGGTTGGAGTGATATGAAAGCATGCTGGAGAACAAAAATGAAGGCTTAGGGGGAAGAGAAGCAGCAGTACAGACAGGTTCCAACCTATAAAAAGGCAAGTTCAAGGGGGAAAAGAGCCGGTTTTTGTGTTTTTGCGGCACGCAAGTAGGGAGCTTGGAATGATACGTAAAGCATGCTGGAAAATGGAAGGAGGTGTTTGACGGGAGAGGTCGTTAAAGCTTGTTTAGACGTATTGGGACACGTGGGGGGCTTTGGGGTGCTTTTGTGTTGAGTGCTGGGAGAGCGCAATGATGGGCCCAAGTGCTTTTTCATTGTGGTGACAATGGTGTGCGTTATGCTTTCGTTCTTGGGGGAGACGACTTGGGGGGGGCTTAGCTGATATGGAAAAGGAGGGGATGAGAAACTTCTGGGGAGGAGGGATGTTGGGGGGAAGCTTGTTGGGGAAAATGTTGGTGGTTGGCTGGTTAAGAGGGAGAACGAGTGGGGGGAGAGGAGAGCTTGAAGCGTATGTAAGGCATATGCTGGAGGGGAGATATGAGGTGTGGAAAAGGGGCAGCCGTACAAGCGTTGAGGAGATGTCAATCTTTAAAAAAAGTTCCGTGTAGGGGGAAGGAGTAGAGTGTTGGAGGAGGGGGGAAAGTAGAGGGCTTTGAGCGCAGGGAGTGCAAAGAGCTTGGATATGAATGTGAAAGCATGTTGGGAAATGAGGGAAGGTGTTTGAGAGGGAAGAAGAGGAAGGCGCTATGGGAGCGCGGTTCTGACCGTTTTTGTATTGAGCCTTAGGGGGCAATGATGGGCGAGAGGTTTTTTTATCGGGGAGAAAATATCACGCGTTATGCTTTCGTCTAGGGAGGGCGCCGCTTGGGGGCTTAACCGATATGGAAAAGGAGGGGATGAGAAACTTGTGGGGAGGGGGATGTTGAGGGGGGCGTTTCCAACAGCTTTTGTGATTTCAGCAGCACAATATTTAAGGATGCTGTCATTCTTAGTGGGGAATGCATCTTAAAAGATATGAATGTTTCAAAGAGAATATGTTGCAAAAAAGCACCTTAAAGAAGGGGAGAAATACTATGCCAATCATTATCGATTGTATTCAAGGAACAGAAGAATGGCAGCAAGCGCGTAATGGTTTGATTACGGCTTCGTTGTTTGAGATGGTTATGGCACGAACAAAACAAGGGCAAAAAACGTCACGCTATCAGAGTGTGATGATGAAATTGGCGGGAGAAAGAATTACAGGAAAAACTGTTGATGAAGGGGCAACACTTTCTATGCGACGTGGGACAGAATTAGAACCAATCGCACGACAGCTTTATGGGAAACTGACACATACAGAACCTGAATGTATTGGCTTTGTTTTGGCAGATGACCGCAGACAAGGATTTTCCCCCGATGCTTTTGTGGGAAAAAATGGCTTATTAGAAATTAAAACAAAAAAACCTGAAATTTTGATCCCTCATTTCATGCAAAAGAGCTTTCCAGCAGAACATAAAGCACAATGTCAAGGGGGATTATGGATTTCTCAACGCGAATGGGTGGATTTAATGCTCTATTGGCCGGATATGCCTCCTTTGATTAAACGGGCTTATCGTGATGAAGCATATATTTGCAAGCTTGAAAATGAAATTAGCCGTTTTAATGAGGCTTTGGAGAAGATGGTACAGCAAATTAAATCGGTTGAGACAGGTTTTCATATAAGAACAGAAATTGCTTTGAAGGAGGGAGAAAGCGGGGAGTTTGGAGCGCATGCAAGACGTATGCTGGAGGGCAAAACAAGAATGAGGCGGGCAAGAAAGGGATCTTGTGTAGCGTTGAGGAGAGGCAAAGTTCTATAAAAAGGAAAGAGCAGAGGGGGAAAAGAGCAAAGCATATGTTGGAAGAGGGTGCTAAATAAGGGGGCGCAAAGAGTGCAGGGAGCACAAAGAGCTTGGTCATGAATGTGAAAGCATGGTGGGAAAATGGGGAAAGAAAGGGTGCTTGGAGCGCATGCAAGGCGGCGCGGTATGCTGGAGGGGAAAACGAGAATGGGGAGTAAGGCTAAGTGTTCAGAGGTATGGAGGCTGTGATTTTGGGTGCTTTTGTGGTGAGTGTTGGGGGAGCCGCAATGAAAGGGCTGAGTTGCTTTTTCATTGTGGTGACAATGGTGTACGTTATGCTTTCGTTCTTGGGGGGAGAGAGCTTTGCGGGGGCTTGGGGGATTTTCTTAGCCGATATGGAAAAGGGGGAGATACGCGGCTTTGGGAAGAGAAATGTTGGAGCGGGATGAGGAGGAAATAGTGGGGATGAAGGGGGCAGGTCGTTATCCTGTGACTTGGAGTGACACGAAAGCATGCTAGAGAACAAAAATGAGGTTTAGGGGGAAGGGAAGCAGCAGTGCAGACAGGTTCCAACCTATAAAAAGGCACGTTCAAGGAGGAAAAGAGCTGGTTTTTGTGTTGGAGGAGGGTGCAAGCAAAGAGCGCAAAGAGTGCAGGGAGCACAAAGAGCTTGGTCATGAATGTGAAAGCATGGTGGGAAAATGGGGAAAGAAAGGGTGCTTGGAGCGCATGCAAGGCGGCGCGGTATGCTGGAGGGGAAAACGAGAATGGGGAGTAAGGCCAAGTTGTTTAGAGATATGGTGGTGTGATTTTGGGTGCTTTTGTGGTGAGTACTGTGGGGGAGTGGCAATGATGGGCTGAGTTGCTTTTTCATTGCTGTGACAATGGTGTACGTTATGCTTTCGTTCTTGGGGGGAGAGAGCTTTGCGGGGGCTTGGGGGATTTTTTTTAGCCGATATGGGAAAAGGATGTAGGGGCATGAGAAAAAGTCTGTGTGGAGTCAAGTGGGCTTGTTGGGGAAAAGATTGGGGGCAGGTTGTGGAAAAAAATAGAGGGGTGGAGGAAACGGGAGAATAAGAAAAGAACGGATAGAGACATTATAATCTTTATGTTTTTCTACACTACCTTGTTATAGAAAATCAAAAATTACCACACCTTGTGAATTCACTGCGGGACTGATCTTAAAGCTCTTCAAAAGCACTGATCAATAGATACTTCTCCATATAACTTTGATAAATGATATTAGTATGATCCCGAAGATAAATGCACCAATATTTACCAAATATCCTTTTATACTGATGAAAATTAATAACCCTATACTTATTATTCCTAGTGGTATATTCCACGTAAAAAACGAAATATAGGTATTATTCCACAAATAATGAAAATTACATTCATGATACTACCAATTACATGCTCGGTATTATCTTGTCGTCTGTTCTCTTGCTTTCTACTAATTTCAGAAGCCTTGTCATTATCTTTAAAAGTTTTATGATAGAACTGATTGTAAGCAGCTCTCTTTTGAGGATCTTTAAGAACTTCATAGGCTTCACAAATTTTTCTGAATTTTTGTTCTGCTTCGGTACTAGAATTATGATCAGGGTGGTATTGCAGAGCTAATTTACGAAAAGCAGATTTTATCTGTTTATCGTTGCATGCGTAGCTTACACCAAGAATTCCATAATAATCGTCTTCATTTACTATCATTAAATACAGCCA
This sequence comes from Bartonella sp. AA78NXGY, assembly GCF_042197005.1. NCBI lineage: Bacteria > Pseudomonadati > Pseudomonadota > Alphaproteobacteria > Hyphomicrobiales > Bartonellaceae > Bartonella > Bartonella sp. AA78NXGY. The sequence goes on along the minus strand of NZ_JBHIRI010000009.1, from coordinate 75,265 downwards.
CTTTGTGTATTGCTCTTATTTTATAAGATCGTTTAATTGATCTCTTTTGAATGTATCGACATGTGTTATTTTTATGTTAGAAATATGGTGAACATTGTATTGAGTGGCATGGCTGTACTTGGGGCTATTGTCTCTAAATGAGAGGAGATACAGTTCAAAACGCTTAAAAATGCAGGGTGTTTTTAATATTTTAGAAATATTTTTTACAAAAATAGATTAAAAGAGAGACGATAAATCAAATGTAAAAGGGACGGCAATAATAGCCAAGGTTGTCATTATTGTAAATAAACAGGCAGAAACCTTAAATCTAAAACGCCAAAGTAAACTTATGGGAACAGACATTATCGTTGTTATTACGAATGCTACGATAAACCATTGCAGGAATAAGTTCATTATATTAATTTCATTATTAAAATGATTTTGATTAAGACGATTTTGTTTTAGTTCTTCCTCTCAAAACACAATCGATAATAGAAAAGCCATGATAAACAGGAAATTTTCCACCTGGACAAGCGCTAACAGAAAATTGTTCAAGCTCTAACCATTCTCTTTCGCGTTCTTTTTCTAATAGCTTCTTTTTTATTTTCTGTCTTATATATTCTTTTGAAATACAATTGATCGGAGAAGTACTTCCAACAAAAAGACCATCTGTTGTACATCCACTCGTTGTATGATGCGTAAATAAAACAGCGCTTATTACGATAGCGAAGAAAATAAAGTGTTTAAACATAAGGTATTTATTGTCGTTTGTTTCTGATGAGCTTTTATAAGTCATTTCTGTTGAATAAATCAATATGTGTTATTTTGTGTTGGTAAAATACAACAAATTGTATGATAACGTTACTGTACTTTGGCACTCTGTATCTAAAGATGGCGATAGATAGTTCAAAGTGCTTGAAAATAAAAGATATCCTTTGAGAAGCACTTTTCATAAAGTTATGGAATGAATAGATCAAAGTTTATGGTAATTTTGTATATTCTATGATAACTTTGTATAAGATCTCAATTTCATGATCAAGTTTCTCAAGTTCTTTCTTGTTTTTAACTATACGCTCTTGATATGTCTCTATGTGTTTCATAAGGTTTGAGAGATGTGTATGCTTATGAGAGTGTTTTGCTTCATTCACATGTCGCATTGCATCTATTTCTAATTCTATAAGGGTGCACAGAGTATTAAATACATGATGTCGTTTTTTGATTATATTCTGCCATTTTTTTATTATATTGACATGTTTTTCATAGAGCGGTTGCGATAACTGCTGCTTGTTTTCCAAAAAAAATGTTTTTTCTATCCAGAGAATTTGGTAGAATTTTTCTTCCCACCAGCGACTTCCATTAACAAGGAAAATGCGGAAGAAACTCTCTCTTTCTGTAATTTCTTTTGAAGAGAACACTTCATTCGAATGAGTATATCCCTTTGAAGAATAAAAAAGATGCGTTGTTAAAAGAGCGATAATTAAGACGCTTCTCAATAAAGACTGTTTAATTAACATTGTTTTTTATACCCTCTTTGTGCCTGATTATAGTCATTGTGAGGGGGGCTTAATGGTTCTTTAGAAGTATTTTGAAAGGCATTTTATGATCCGTTTAAAGATTTTTTAAATACTGCTTCCATTTTTCAAAAGTGCTATATCTTACGGGCGGTTTTACATTTTCTTTGGGCATCATGGCAAGGTATACCTCTCTAGCCATAACGCACATTGTTGCTGTGTTTCTAAAACGAGTGAGTTCATTGCCTATTATGAGCAGCTCTGTCTGGAGAGTTTGTTCTTTTCGACTAATGCCATTAGGGGAATCCAAAAATTTTTCTGCGTACGCAAACATTGGATCATCAAAGTTTGTTTCAAACTTTGCTTTGAGGAAAATATTTTCTATATAATCCCAATTTTTCCTGTATTTCATCCCGTTAGCTTTAAAATCCTTCAGTCTTGTTGGTAAGTCGTTAAAGGTAAGTGTGGGCATCGTTTTATCACCTTGCCATAAATCAAAAAAACGTCCACAAAAAACAAGCAATATGTGATAATGTTTAAAAATATTGAATTCTGGAGGATTACTGGGCAATGTTATTAAATGCCTCCAAAATTGACTTTTGTCATGGGGTATGTCTACAGTCCATTCCATATACGCTTTTAAATATTCTACCTCTTTTTTTGCTTTTTCTAATTTCTGAGAATATGCTAAAGGAGTGTAATTTTCATGGACATATTTTTGGTAAAGCCTATCGTATTCAGCAAGGTCGCTTACTTGAGTACAACCCAATAATATGAATACAGAAAAAAACGTTATAAATATTATGACGTACGTTCTGAATAATAATTTCATCATTTTAACTTTTAATGATTATCATGAATATTTAATTGATTTCTGTTAAATAAATCAATATGTGTTATTTTTGTGTTGAAAATATACGTAAAAACGTATTTAATAAAAATGGTTATAGTGATCATAATGTGTCTAAATAAAGGTGTGGTACTGGCTAAAACCCCGCATATGTGGGGTTTTAGCTTATTGGAGGAGATATGACAGCAGAAAATATGCAGAATATATAAGGGGATCTGTAGACAAAATGGTTGTCCTAGGGTGGGGAGAGTAGGCAATATCCAAAATACTCCAAATGAAATATACTTGTTGTTGTTGTACATTCACGCACTTGTTTTAATAAAGATATCTCGCTCTAAGCTCATTTCACAGCCATTTTATGCCGGCGTTCATAAATTTCATACTGCCGCTTGTGAATAATATCGTGAGGGGTATAACGGTCAAGCCCCGTAAATTATAAACCCCAGAGGTTATAAAACCCTGTAGATTATAAACATTGCGCACCCTATCTTACTTTATGAAAAAGTAAGTTGGTACTATTGGGGGCCCGTTGCCAAAATTGCGGCATGGGCTGTAGCTCTTGAGACGATTCATAATCTCGTTTACTGGGAGGCTTCTTACGAAGAGATATGCTTTTCTTGGAAAGTTTCTCGCCATACGGATCTTTCTGTTTGTGAACTGTAAGCGAAGAGGAGTGATTGATTTCAATAGAATAGAGGGGGAGAGAATTTTTTGCTCTTCGGATTCTTATGCAAGAGGAATAACGCTATCTGTATCAATCAAAGTATTCGTATAAAAAAGATGCGTGTTGAAAGAGGGATGGCTTAGAACACGTGGAAAATCATAGTGTATAAAATTGGTAATGAGGGATCTTCTTTGAAACCGCGGGCTATCAATTTTCTGGTATATGGGATGTCTGGTATATGGGATTTTTGCCATATGGGAGCGTGGGGTGGCTTCTTGAAAGCTTCACTGTGGAGGGGTATCACTGTTTGTTTTTTTTCTTTTGGTAAGGGGTGGGGAGAATGGGAAAGGCGTTGAGAGGAGGTTCTGGAAATGGCTCTGTTAGATTTGTTGTAAATGACGAATAGGATCGATGAAGCTTATTCTAATTTTTACAGGGAATACTTGTGTTGCTTGAGGTGGGTAGAGAGGCTAGAAAGATAAGATTATTCATTTTGGGGCGGATAAAGGTATCAATGGGATATGTTCAAACAATGAGTTTATAATAATTCATTATTGAGATTTAATTTGAATTTCAATGAGAGCCCGAAATAGTGTGAGATGTTCTTATTTCAACCCTTCTTATTCAGACGCTCTTATATTGAATCAAGTAAAATCGTTTGTTTGCATATTACAAACAGGGTGAGCTTGTGGGGAAAAATATTCAAGAAATAAAATATTGAAAAAATAAAAATGCCTATACCGTCTCAAGTGCTAAGAGCTGTTGCAACAGTGAGGCTTGGTAAAGAGAAGGATAGGGGGACAATCTTACAGAAATGAAAGAGAGGGGAGGCAAGGAAAGGGGTGGGGGGATATTCTTTGGGGGGCGGTCAATTTCAAAAGCCGTTCGTAAGGCATTTTAGAGATTAAGCGTGGCATTGAGGCTCTTGATTTTGAAGCTACTGATTTTGAGGCTATTGAAGCGCATGGTTTAAAGGATGGAGGATTTGATGAAGCCGATGAAGGTTGGGGAAAAGATTTAGGCTTATAGGGAAGACTTATAAGGGCAAGAAGAGAGAGGCAAAAGAAGAATAAAATGGTGCTGCGAGAGAGGATTGAACTCTCGACCTCTCCCTTACCAAGGGAGTGCTCTACCACTGAGCTACCGCAGCCCTTTTCAATCTTTGCGCTGTCTTGTGCCATATTGTCAGAAAATAGGCAAGAGAACATTTGTATATTCTTGCAAGAAAACGTATCTTATGTCATGACATATGTTTCTTATATGCTTAAATATTTAAGGTTATGAGTTGCTTGGATAGAAGCTCAACACTGTTTAAAAGGTTGCGCAATGACACAAATGCATCAAAAACAAAAACAAAATGAAATTAATCATCAAGATGAAAAAGCAAAACGACGTCAAGAAAGATTGGCACAACAATTGCGTCAAAACCTGAAACGTCGAAAAGAGCAAAGCCGAAAAAGAGCACAACCAGAGCTCTAAAATGCAAAAAGCTCTAAAATGCAAAAAAATGTTTTTTAGTAAATTTTTGCAACCAAACTTCTCAATAATTTGTTCTCATAGTTAGAATGCGTTCTAAAACGATTAATAAAGCATAACTTCCCGAAGGGGGACAATCCTTTGGAAGGGCAGGCACAAAGGAAAAGAGGGAAAACACGATGGATTCTATTCAAATTGTTGGGGGAAAAAAACTTCAAGGAACAATTCCTATATCAGGGGCAAAAAATGCTGCATTGCCTCTTATGATTGCGGCGCTGCTTACAGAAGAAACGCTCACTTTAGAAAATATTCCGCATCTGGCCGATGTTGAATTGCTTATTCGTATTCTCAATAATCATGGTGTTGGATATGCCGTTGATGGACAAGAGTTTAACGATGAATGTGTGAATTCAAGAACAATTCATTTTACGGCGCAAAAAATAGCCACAACACGGGCACCATACGAACTGGTGAAAAAAATGCGTGCAAGCTTTTGGGTTATCGGACCACTGCTTGCACGATGCGCAGAGGCTTATGTTTCGCTTCCTGGAGGATGCGCTATTGGAACAAGACCTGTCGATTTTATCCTTGAGGGACTTAAAACTTTAGGCGCACAGATTACTATCGAAAATGGATATGTTCATGCAAAAGCGCTAAAGGGGTTAAAAGGTGCTCACTATCGTTTCCCTAAAGTCACTGTTGGTGGAACCCATGTGCTGCTGATGGCGGCGACAATGGCAAAGGGAACAACCACTCTTGAGAATGCAGCTTGTGAGCCAGAAGTGACAAACCTTATTCGAACCCTGAATGCTATGGGGGCTCAAATAACCGGTGAAGGAACAACAACGCTTACAATTGAAGGGGTTAAAAAACTCAACGGTGCTAGAGTACGCGTTATTGCTGATCGAATCGAAGCGGGAACATATGCAATGGCTGTTGCTATGACGGGAGGAGATGTCTTTCTTAAAAATGCAAATCCTAATCATCTCACAAAGGTGCTTAAGGTGCTCCAAAAAACAGGACTCGAGATTCAAATAGAACCTCAAGGAATTCATATTAAGCGAAATCCAAAGAACACCAAAATTATGCCCGTTGATATTAAAACAGGACCTTATCCTGCTTTTCCAACTGATCTCCAAGCGCAATTCATGGCGCTCATGACACGGGCTGAAGGAATCGCGCATATTACAGAGACGGTTTTCGAAAATCGTTTTATGCATGTTCAAGAACTCAATCGCTTAGGAGCACAGATAAAGCTTGATGGGCAGACGGCAACTGTCTATGGAACAGAGAATTTGCAAGGGGCTCCTGTCATGGCGACGGATTTGCGTGCTTCTGTTTCTCTTGTGATTGCAGCATTGGCAGCAAAGGGAGAAACAATCGTCAATCGTGTTTATCATCTTGATCGTGGATTTGAGAGATTGGAAGAAAAATTGGCTCGTTGTGGCGCAAAAATCCAACGTATCACAGTGTAAAGCTTTCAAAGATATGCTCCAAAGAATGGCTTTGAGAGGGGGTGATATGTTGTTAGGTGTGCTTTTGGGAGGTGTGATCTCAAAAATAAAGGGTTATTAGTCATCTCAATAAACGTGGGTTTTATTTCATGGTTTTGGAGTTTTTACGAGCGGGCATAAAAGTTTGAGAGGCGGGGGTGGAGCTCATAAAATAAAGACTGTTTTTAAATTTTATTGCTAATTTCCTGAAATTGCTTTATACCTTAAAGGGTAACTTTGGTCGTCTACGCAGCGATCAGTAGGGTCTGAAAGCCCTAAAGTTCAGTACATAAGATTAGCCTACTTTTGTAGGTATCCCGGGATTCCGGGAGTTTTTGCCATGTCCAGGTGCGATGAGCACTAAAAGCAAAAAAAGCTGACTGAACTCAGTACTTTCAGACTCCCGGAATACCAATGCGAGGGCGCTCGCAACCGGCAGGGGAGCTTGAAGTGAAAGCTAAAAATCCACACTTTAACGATATTTCGATAGGCAGAAAAATTCGCTTTAAAAGAACAATGATCGGGATGTCGCAAAAGAAATTAGGTAGCCAGTTAGGTGTGACTTTTCAACAAATCCAAAAATATGAAAAAGGCTCTAATCGTATAGGAGCTGGGCGTTTACAAGAAATTGCCGATATTCTTAATGTTCCCATTTCTTTTTTCTATACGGATCTCTCGACAAAAGAAAATGCCTTGTATTGCTGTGATGAAGGGATCGCAAGTAAAGAAGAGCATATCCTTTTGAAAAGTTTTAGAGAGCTCAAACCTCAAAAACAGAAAGCAATTTTGTGTTTGATTGTCTCATGAGATAAAAACACTGTTTTAATTTTTATTGCTGGTCTCCAGAAATTATTTTATGAACAAGCACCAAGGTTCTCGTCGTATAGTGTGGTTGAATGGTGGAACCCAAAGCCTGAAAATCCAAGATGAAACATTAGCCTGCTTTATAAGTATCGCGAGATTCCGGGAGTTTTTGCTATGTCCAGGTGCTCTCTAGCACTAAAAGCAAAAAAGCTGACTCGGATTCAGTGTTTTTGACTCCCGGAATACCAATGCGAGGGCGCTCGCAACCGGCAGGGGAGCTTGAAGTGAAAGCTAAAAATCCACACTTTAACGATATTTCGATAGGCAGAAAAATTCGCTTTAAAAGAACAATGCTTGGAATGTCGCAAAAGAAATTAGGCAGTCAGTTAGGGGTGACTTTTCAACAAATCCAAAAATATGAAAAAGGCTCTAATCGTATAGGAGCTGGGCGTTTACAAGAAATTGCTGATATTCTCAATGTTCCCATTTCTTTTTTCTACTCCGATCTCTCGACAAAAGAAAATGCCTTGTATTGCTGTGATGAAGGGATCGCAAGTAAAGAAGAGCACATCCTTTTGAAAAGTTTTAGAGAGCTCAAACCTCAAAAACAGAAAGCAATTTTGTGTTTGATTTCCTCCCGCTCTACGCTCTAAAGGATGCATATTCCTGACTTAAAGGCTGCTCTGTAAACAGTCCGGCTTCTGTTGGCGGGGGGGGGTGACCTACTCCTGACCCATTCATGTGGTTCACTTTAAAAAGGGCGTTACGGGGCAAGCCATGCCCATTTATTACACACTCTAAAAACACTTAATATGGAAAGTTTTACATGCCTTATATCACGGCTCTAAACAACAATGTTTTACGGCACAACATGATAAACCGCGCTTTTTTTTCAGTGAACACTAATGCGTATTGTTATTGGTTTTTTTTCTGTTAAGAAGCATATACAGTGTCGTAAAAGAGTTAAGTAAGAAATTTAAATAGCGCGTGAAGCATCAAAGAAACTTTGGAAAAATTCTTGAAAAAATTAGTTTAGGGGAGCTTTTTATAAAAGCCCGTCTTAGAGAGGCAGATAAGTCTTTCATCTTAAGATGGTTTGCTTTACATTTCAAAACTTGATAAAAATTCAAAAATTTCGAAAAAATAGGAAGAGAAGCTTTTTCTGGTATGCAGGGGGGAAAATGGTCAATAAATTAGACAAAAAACAGATTATATTTTTAGCATTGCCACTCATCTTTTCAATCATTGTAGCTTTTTTGGTCAATATAACCATCAATAACATTACAGAAAATGGAACGACGCCTGATGCTTATTGGTTTGTAAGATCAAAGCCACTGGATATTTTAATCCTTATTGCACTTTCATGTTCTTCATTCATCTTATTACAAAAAAGGCATACCAGAAAAAATATCATTATTTCATCCATGATCATCTTTGGTTTGTTTGCAACTTATTATAGTGCAAATGAATATATCAGACTTAGTCCCTATGTAGGTCAAAATAATATGACATGGGCGGATGTTTTTCCTTTCTTTGATAGGATGGTTTTAGGGGGTGTTGTTATTGGCGTTATTATCCTTGGTTACACGATAAAACTATCATTACCTAAAGCTTCACCTTTGAAAATTTCAAAAAATACGATCTTTGGTGGTGTTCAATGGATGAGTATGAAACGCCTTGAAAAGATTTTTCCTCGTGATGGCGAAGTCGTCATAGGAGAGCGCTATAGAGTCGACAAAGATATTGTTAAAGATGTCCCTTTTAATCCTAAAGACAAAACAACATGGGGAAAAGGTGGTCGCCAGCCATTGTTGACATACAAACTCAATTTTGATTCAACCCATATGTTATTTTTTGCTGGTTCTGGTAGTTATAAAACAACCAGTAATGTTATTCCAACTTGTCTCAAATATTCCGGTCCACTGATCGTTTTTGACCCTTCAACTGAAGTCGCTCCAATGGTAAAAAAAACAAGGCAGCTGTCAAACAGAAAAGTATACGTTCTTGATCCTCATGGTTCTTCAACGGAAACTTTTAATCCTTTAGATTGGCTGTTAGATGAAAATCTACCCCTTTATGAAAGAGAAGCGGGGTTGGTTGAAGTTGCTAGACTCCTTCTTTCTGAAAACGACAAATCAACTTCGACTGATCAATTTTTTGTATTACAGGCACATAATTTGTTAACAGGACTACTTGCGCATATTGTCTTTTCTGATGAATACACATTAAAGGAAAAAAACTTAAAAACCCTTCATACGATCATGTCAATGCCAGAACCATCCGTGATTGGAAAATTGCAATCTATACGATCAAATTCTCCATCCCAATTTATTCGTGAAACCCTTGGGGTGTTTACAAATATGGCTGAACAAACTTTCTCAGATGTCTATTCTACTGCTGCAAAAGATATACAATGGCTTTCACTCTCTAACTATGCAGATCTTATCAGTGGGTATGACTTTAAAACTAATGATATAACAAAAGGAAATATTGATATTTTTCTAAATATCCCCTCAAAAATTTTAAAATCTTATCCAGGTGTTGGGCGTGTCCTTGTTGGCTCTTTTCTCAGAGCTATGGAAGCTGCTAATGGTAATTATGCAAAAAGAGCGCTCTTTATTTTAGATAATGCTGATCTTTTAAGATATATGAACATTTTAGAAGAAGCACGTGATTGTGGACGCAAATATGGCATATCTCTCATGCTTTTTTACGAGTCTGTAGAGCAAATAGAACGTTATTTCGGTTCGTCAGGCGTTATGACATGGTTTGAAAATTGTGCTTTTGTAAGCTATGCCGCAATAAAAGATATTAAAACTGCTGAAAATATATCTAAGGCATGTGGTCAAATGACCATTGAAGTGAAAGATTCAAGCAAACCTCTAGGAGGATTCCATACAAGAGGGACAGAAAATATAAACACCCAGCATAGACCTTTAATATATCCACATGAAATAACACAAGAAATGCGAAAAGACGAACAGATTATTCTTATGCAAGGGCAACCACCTGTTCGTTGTGGACGCTCTATCTATTTTAGACGTAAGGATTTAACAGCTCTTGCTAATGAAAATAGCTTTTCTTCTTAATAAAGCACTTGTTTTTAGTTAAAATGAATAAAGTATTGTTGTATTTTTGGATGATATAATTAGAGATAAATCATTTTTATAATACATATTTTATAATATAGTGGCTTGAAAATGGGGGAGTCATAAACGATCTTTCTGCTAAGAATACAAACACCAAAAAAATTAAGACATAAAAAGAGTATCTTATCAATTATAATGCGTGGGGTGTTCAACATAACACGTAGAATATTCGTTTGGATATTTAAAAGGTTGCTTTACGCAATCTTCCTTATTTTATTATTCATTCGTAAACCAGTTTTTGCCTTCTTAAACTTCTTTGCTGGTGGCTTGGCTTTATTCCTATTTTTTCTTTTTTTCGGATACACGGCAGGAGCAGCACCCTATGAACACCAAACAGCAAGGGTCATTGGTGGTATCATCATGATATTTCTTTGCTTGTTTGCTAATGATGCCTATGAAAGGTTTTTACTACGTCTAGCATCTCCTGATTATGATCTTATACCTATTTCAATAAATAGAGCTCACTTCGTTCACACATAATTTAATCAAAAATGAGAGGTTATCTGCCTCTTATAAAAATACAAATAAAGACTGTTTTAAATTTTATTGTTAATCTTCTCCAATTCCTTTATACCTTAAAGGGTGACTTTGGTCGTCTACGCAGCGATCAGTAGGGTCTGAAAGCCCTAAAGTTCGATCATAAAATGAACCTACTCTTGTAGGTATCCCGGAATTCTGCGAGTTTTTGCTATGTCTAGGTGCTCTCTAGCACTAAAAGCAAAAAAGCTGACTGAACTCAGTACTTTCAGACTCCCAGAATACGCATAAGAGGCGCTCGCAACCGGCAGGGGAGCTTGACGTGCAAACTAAAAATCCACACTTTAACGATATTTCGATAGGCAGAAAAATTCGCTTTAAAAGAGCAATGCTGGGAATGTCGCAAAAGAAATTAGGTAGCCAGTTAGGTGTGACTTTTCAACAAATCCAAAAATATGAAAAAGGCTCTAATCGTATAGGAGCTGGGCGTTTACAGGAAATTGCTGATATTCTCAATGTTCCTATTGCCTTTTTTACGCTGATCTCTCAACAAAAGAAAATGCTTTGTATTACTGTGATGAAAGGATTTCAAGTAAAGAAGAGCATATCCTTTTGAAAAGTTTTAGAGAGCTCAAACCTAAAAAGCAAAAAGCAATTTTAAGATTAAATTTTCGTTAGAATCAAAAAAAAGATTAAAGAGGCTCTTGCTAAATAATAAATTATTATATAAAGCTTTTTCTAGAGAAGGGGGTTAACATTTCTCCTCCCCCCCCCCCGCAGAAATGTCCAAATAAAACCTCCTTCTCATCGTTTTAAAAATCACGAAAAATTTTATCCTTTATCCTTTATTTTTTTAAAAGAGTGACTTATTTGTGCTAGAATAGTTGCTGTATTAGGCAAATTGGAGGGCGGGGTGTTTTTAGGATTTGGGAAGGGCTGGAAAAGTCGTCTTGCCAAATAGAGTTCTCAAAAGAAAATCTTGGAAAGAAACTATCAAAGGGGCGGCTTAAAAGAAGCTACCAAAAATCCGGAACTTCAGGCTTTAAATGAGGACCAATCCGTACCGCCGAGACCTTTTCTGCTAAACCTGTGCGATCTGAAATCTCAACCGCTAAACCACAAAGGGTGGCGGGACCACACGCCGGTTCAAAACGATCTTGCTTCGTCTTATAAAGAAAACGGTGTAAGGGTTCTTCTTTATCCATTCCAAGAGAGGAGTTATAATCTCCACACATGCCTGCATCTGTTAAATAGGCGCTCCCACCTTCTAAGATCTGCGCGTCAGCCGTGGGAATATGCGTATGGGTGCCAACGATAACACTCACACGACCATCAAGAAAATGGCCAAAACATTGCTTCTCGCTTGTCGTTTCTGCGTGAAAGTCAAAAATAATCGTATCGGCTTGCTCCATCAACGAACAGGCAAGCAGAATATTTTCCGCTGTTTCAAATGGATCTTCTACTTTACACGGCATAAAAACGTTGCCCAACAGATTGGCGACAAGAACACGGGCGCCATTTTTTGCCGTAAAAACACCAGAACCTTTTCCAGGAGTTTCTTTCGAAAAATTGGCAGGGCGTAAAAAACGATCACTCTCATGGGCATACTGCAATGCTTCTTTTTGAGAAAAAGCATGATTACCTGTGGTGACAACATCAACACCGGTCATCAAAAGATCTTGATACGTTTCTTGTGTGAGACCAAAACCACCAGAGGCATTTTCACCATTTACCACAACAAAATCAAGCTGCCATTTCTCAATCAGTTGAGGAAGGTATTCAAAAACAGCTTTACAGCCTGTGCTACCAACAATGTCACCTAAAAATAAAAAACGCATAGGCGCTTTAATCACATTTTAACATTTTAAGAAACCTTTTTCTGTAAAAATTCCTTGTACCTGTAGATCATATTCTGTCGGAGGAATAGAGGAAACCTCCTGACATGAAAATCCTATGCCCCATAATATCATTTGATGCCCTTGTTTTTCAAGAGCTGCAACAGCACGGTCATAGTATCCTCCTCCATAGCCAAGACGGTGACATTGACGATCAAATGCAGAAAGCGGAACAATAATATTATTGGGGGCAACAACGTCATTGTCTGCACCCGGACCAAAGGTGCCAAAACGCATGGGCTCTAAAATTGTGCTGGGCAAAAATGCACGGAAAATCATGGTGGTGGAATCAAGAACTGCTGGTAAGGCTAAATGCCCACCGCGTAACGCTACAGCATCCAGTAAAGGACGCGGGTCAATTTCCGATTTAATGGGCCAATAGCCTGCTAAAATGAGGCGTGAAAAATCGGTTCCCTTCTTTTCAAGGTATTCAATAAAGTGGCAACAAGCACGCTGCGAAAAGAGTGCACGCTCTTCTGTTAAAAGAGCATCACGACGCGATAAACCGCTTTTGCGTTGCTGTGTGCGAAGGGATGAAGCAGATTCATAGAGGGGATTATTTGTCATTGTCTCGTCAATTGTTTTATAAGATGCTGGTATTTTATCCATTGTTGGCGTTTTGTAAATCTCTGTATGGACAAGAGCTGTGCTCATGAAAAAAAAGCATGAAAAAAAGTGTGTGCTCTTTAGGGGGTATTTTGGTGCGACAAGCCGCTTTTGCGTTGCTTACGTGCGAAGGGGTGAAGCAGATTCACAGAGGGGATTATTTGTCATTGTCTCGTCAATTGTTTTATAAGATGCTGGTATTTTATCCATTGTTGGCGTTTTGTAAATCTCTGTATGGACAAGAGCTGTGCTCATGAAAAAAAAGCATGAAAAAAAGTGTGTGCTCTTTAGGGGGTATTTTGGTGCAACAAGCCGCTTTTGCGTTGCTTGCGTGCGAAGGGGTGAAGCAGATTCACAGAGGGGATTATTTTGTAAGTGCTGTCTGTTTTATAAAATAAAGCTTATCGTAATTTTTATTTCTTGAAAAGAGAGTATCGTCATTGGTCTTATGTAAAAGGACGCTCTCAATTTTAGCTGGAAAAATTTGATGTAAAAAAGTTATATAAATAAAGGGTGATCCACAACAGCCGATGGAAAAAGCTGATCCCGGGAACCTATACAAATAGGTGGGCGCCATATGAAAAAGCCCACGGGCTTGATCAGGGACAGCTCCCTTGGAGATCATTAAGGTCTCAGGAATACATTATTTCCTGTCGAGAAGCGCAGAACACCCTCCTTAATATAAAACAATTTCAGAGTTTCTGCTAGAGATAAAATAACCTCGCTCTCTTCTTTTTCATAAAGTATTTCAGGAGAGATTGATGATATTGTCGGTGGTTGCTCGAAATGGCTGTATGATGGATGGCTTATTCAAAGTAAAAAAGCAAAAAATATGAGTGGGGGTGGGTGATTGAGTGACGCAGAACGGTTTATTGGCAATGGCTTGATTAGCTCTTTTGCGACAATGCTTGATTTTTATGTTTCGTGGTAATGCTTGGAGGAGTTTTGAAAGGAATATTTCTTATTCAAGGATGTTAGTTGAATTGGTGTTGCACCTTTGAAGTTTTTGCTTTGTGAAGCCATATTTCAGGGCTGTTTTATCAACTTTGAGGGGTGGAGGAGAGCCGATACGGTATGTGCTGCTATGGTTGAAGCTCAAAAATAAAAAACAGACGATGACAGTTTATCAGAGGCGCTAAGCGATGTTTTAAGCTTTTTTCAAAAAATATTTTTTGAGGATCGTGTTTTATCATCTTTTTATCCATGATGGAAGGTGTGAAAAGAAGAAACGGTGTGAAGAGGACTTAGGCGTGAAGCCCGTATGCTTGCTATGAGAAGAAATTCTGTAGGGAGTATATTGGCAGTGTTTGGAAGATGCCTGCAATACAAAAAAGGTCCAAATTCAAAAAAAGGCACTGTGAATTGTGTGGGGG
>NZ_JBHIRI010000009.1:16877-60888 GCF_042197005.1 Bartonella sp. AA78NXGY | reverse complement strand
GTGATGGTGTGGTTATAAGCAGGGGCAGTTTATTGAGTGGAATGTGAAGCCGGCTTGCGTCTTATCTAGGTTTGAAAAGATGCCGTAAAGTGTCTTGTTCTTGAATGGTTTCAAAGAGCTTGGGGTGATTGTTCGTCTAACAGAGCTTGCACGCGCTTTTGAATCCTGCGCATTTGTGGAGTGTAATCCAAAGCTGTTTCATCAATCTTAAGAGCCAAGTTTTGAACGCTCTGTTGCTTCCATGGTAATGGCTAAGTTTCAAAAAAAGGCACTGTGAATTGTGTGGGGGGTGATGGTGTGGTTATAAGCAGGGGCAGTTTATTGAGTGGAATGTGAAGCCGGCTTGCGTCTTATCTAGGTTTGAAAGCATGCTGTAAAGTGTCTTGTTCTTGAATGGTTTTAAAGAGCTTGGGGTGATTGTTCGTCTAACAGAGCTTGCACGCGCTTTTGAATCCTGCGCATTTGTGGATAGTAATCCAATGCTGTTTCATAAGCTTTAAGAGCAAGTTTTGGACGCTCCGTTGCTTCCATGACAACGCCAAGTTCAAAAAAAGCACTATAATTGCGCGGCTCAAGTTCAAGAGCATGGTTGAGATCAAGCAGGGCAAGTTTGAAATCGTTCAGTTGAATGTGAATCCAAGCGCGTCTTATCCAAGCTTCAGAATGAGTAGGTAAAAGTGCAAGAGCATTGTCAATATAATCAAGCGCAAGTCCATAATCGTCGCTGTTGAGTGCATTTTCGGCCCATGACATTAAAAGATCAATCGTCTCACTCCCCGATTGGGACCATAAATGTTGAAGTTGTTGACTGATCTTTTTCGCTTTAGCAACATCAGCACAATATTTCAACTCTTTGAGTAAACGTGAAATTTCTGCTTCTTTGCGCTGCTTAACTCTGTCAACATGGGAAAGCTGCTCTTTGTCAAGATCTTCAAGAATAACCGCCGAGGAATCAGAATCGGAGGGCGTTGAGGAAGGGGGAGGAGAATTGGGAATAAGATCATCTAACGGTAAAAGCGATTGTGGAGAAGGCCGATCTTCAGGAAGAGAAGGAGGATTTTGCCCATAGCTCGAGGGAACAAAACAAAAAACGCCAACAAAAAAAAGAAAAAACGCGCGCTGAAAAATACAGAAAAAACGCAGCTGAAAAAATCGAAAGGCTTTTAAAAAAATAGAAGAATCCATAAAAACAAGCCCCCAAAAGATAAATCACCAAATATTATCAAATACTAGACTTGTAATCAACGGACTTATAACCAAAAAAACGCAATAAAATTTTTTTAAGCCTACAATTAAAGTAGGCATAAAAACATTGATCCTAAAGAAATTAGTCCTAAAAGAATTAGCCCTGACGTGCTCTAAAACGTGGGTTCGTTTTATTAAGAATATAAACACGACCCTTACGACGCACCAAACGATTGTTACGGTGGCGCTCTTTTAGTGCTTTAAGCGAATTTTTAATTTTCATCATATTCACCGTTTAAATAGTTTACGTAACACAATACTATAATACAATATTAAAACACGAAAATACAATATTACAACCCCAATAGACTGCTTACTCTATGAGCATTGCATTGCGATATCGTACTTGCATGATAACATCACACGATACACCTTTTCACTGTGATCACAAAAAGAAAAGCGCACTCTTAAGGTACGCATTAACCACTTCATTAGCACAACGATAAGTGAAAATTGCAAAAAAGTAGGAGAGATTTAACAAGAAGTCTTATTCTTGTCAAGGGTATATCCCTTACAAATTCCTTAGGGTGTGTTAATGGTTGCCTTGAAGGTAAAAATTTTCTCGTAAAAAAAGGACACAAAAAAGCACAAAGAGTGGAAAAAAGTAAAAGCCTTTTCAGCTTTAAACAAATAAGCTCTGTTAGGGAGTGTTGAAAGATCAGGAGCGCTGTTGAGCCGTTGGATTGTTGAAGTGGTGTGGGTTTTTGTCGTTAAGGGCAAGGTGTGGCTTCTTAAAACGCAAGGGGCTTGTTTGTGGGGGCTCGTGAAGCCCTATCAGGTGCATGCGCCGGCTGAAATGCTTGAAGTGGGGGGAAGAGGGGACGCCGTTGGATTGTTGAAGTGGTGTGGGTTTTTGTCGTTAAGGGCAAGGTGTGGCTTCTTAAAACGCAAGATGCTTGTTTGTGGGGGCTCGTGAAGCCCTATCAGGTGCATGCGCCGGCTGAAATGCTTGAAGTGGGGGAAGAGGGGGAGCCGTTGGAATTGTTTCTTGTATTGGCTGTACGCACATAATATCATGCCTATAGTTTCAAACGTCCCCTTATGAAAAATCTCATACCCTCAATATGGGTCATCAATAACTGGTAATCACATTAAATACGTCTAGAAATATGAAAATAAGGATTATGGTATTTTAATACCACGTTTTTCACGACTTTTTTTATTTATTAATTTCTTTATTACATTTTTGAATTGCTAAGTTTAGTCCTGTAAGCGCTTTACGGTACAGTTTTCGATATTTAATGGTAGAATAAACAAGCCAAACGGATAATGTTATTATTGCACAACCGCCAAGGATCCCTAGAATGCGCCCTAATATTATAGCTTCAGTCATTTTCTCTCCTTATTGTATTTTGATTAGCAACCGCTTCGTCTAGTTGTTTCATTACTTTTTTCAGTTTCTTCTTTACTATGATCCGTAGCACCAAAGAGATTGGTATCGAACCGTACAGAATTAATGCGCATATCAGCCCGATTGCAGTTGCTACATTCATCTGAGGTTTATCCGCACTGCCTAATATTGAGAGGAAAATGTATAAACAGACGCTTATAAAGATTATGAATATAAATTCTCCCAGTGAAACAACACCAGCCTTTAATGTTTCCTTAACTTCTTTTTGGATATCGAGGACTAAGTCCCATTGAGAAGATGTATCATTTTGTTCTTTTGGTGATGCATTTGATAGGTTTGGTTTTGTCATGTTGATATTCGTTTGTTTCTTGAAGGTTTTGTCTTTTGATAAAGCGAATAACTCAGTTTCTCAGACTATTTTTATGAAATGAAAAAAGATTTCTGTACTTGTTATAATTATAATACGAATGACTTGCTACGTCTGTAGCGCATCTTCCCTTTATTATTATGAGGCATGTACAATTTTTCGTGCCGCTGTATAAAAGATTCGTTTTGTGAGTACAATTATATTTTATCACTAAACTATAGGCGAAGAGGCATTTAATATGAAGTGTTCATATTGGCTAGAATTTACTTAAGAGAAGCTTGATTATTGACAGATCGGCACAGGAATCTTCGTCCTTGAGCGCGGTTAGGCGCGCAAATTTGAATAATGTAACTTTATAGGGGAAAGAACGAAGGCGATAGACATAACGGAGGTGACAAATATTACAAATGTTAAAGTGAGTGATATTTTAAGCGGCTGGTGTTTTAGCGTGTAAGCTAAATTTACGGTTTTCTTTCAGTGTGGAGTGTATGTACATCTGCTCTTTTAAGCCTTATCGCGAAATGAAATAAGGAGAGACGCTTCAAGCCCTAGAAAATACAACACAGGTAATATCGCCTTATGAGGGGAGAGAGGATATTGCTATGATGGATAAGCTTAGTACTGTAATTATATCTTTGACATGAAACTCAAGGGGTGGTGCGGAGCGGCGCTTGGCACTTTTGTGAAAGAATGAACACAAGAAGGGAGACTAGAGGCAATGAGAACGCATTGTTAGAATGCTCTCTATAGGCCGCAAGAGGTAAGTTTATCCTCTAAAGGTTGGAATTAAAAGGCTTAAAGATTGGCATTAAAAGAAAAATGAAGGGGCTGCGTATGTTATGGGGGAATATTTATGCTGTGGGAGGTGGAGGGGTAGTGAAGTTGGGGGCTGGTGGATTATTTTTAGCCGGGGGGATATTTTTGAGAAAAGGAAGGGGAGAAGAGCTAGGGGGTGGAGTTGAAGGGTTGGGAGCGCTTGTTGTACTGCTTGGATATTGGTGTGGAGTGAAGCTTTGTTTTTGAGGGCGGATGAGATGTTCGTGTAGGATGAAGCGGTTTGGAGGGGGAAGAGGTGATGTTTTTAAGAGAGAAGGAGCTTGTAGGAGGGCTTCACGCCCTTTCAGGGGAGAATTAAAAGGTTAGGGGCGCTTTTGAAGCCGATGGATATCGGTGTGGGGGGAGAGGTTGTTTTTTCAGTTCATTTGGGGGAAAAGTGTGAAAAAGTATTTGTATATATGTGGGCTTAAGATTTGTTGGCTGGTCCCAGTAATTGGATGATATGCCCCATTTTTCGGTTGGGGTGAACAGTGCTTTTGCCATATAAATGGATCGAGGTGCGCTCTTGTGTGAGGAAATATTTTAACGTGCTAAAATTGTTACCAATAAGATTGGTCATTTGGCAATCGCTATGGCGATAGGGACTGCCTAAGGGAAGTCCGCAAATAGCACGGATATGCTGTTCAAATTGTGAAGTTATGCATGCCTTTTGTGTCCAATGACCAGAATTATGGACACGCGGTGCTAATTCATTCACTAAAAGATGACCATTCGTTAAGACAAAAAGTTCAATACAAAGAACACCAACATAATCGAGGGCATCCATGACTGTTACACTGATTTCTTGAGCTGCTTTTTGCACGTCAAGTGGAATATGTGATGGAACAAAGGATTTATGAAGAATTCCATTTTTGTGTTGATTTTCAGGGCAGTCATAAAAAATATGTTCTCCTTGTTTTGTACGTGCCGAAAGAACCGAAATTTCCGATAAAAAAGGGACTATTTCTTCTAAAATACAAGGCTGTTCCTGAAAAGTCCTTAAGGCTTCGTCAAGGGTTTGTTCATCTGGGTGATCAAGCTTGATCTGGTTTTTTCCGTCATAACCAAAACGACGCGTCTTTAAAAGACCACGTCCGCCTAAGGTATCAAGAGCGGAAAGAAGAGAAGAAGAATTGTCAACAGCGTGCCATAACGCGGTGCCAATCCCTTGATCACGCAAAAATTGCTTCTCAAAAAGTCGATCTTGCGTGATCTCTAATGCTTTGGAAGAAGGATAAACAGGCTTACTCTTTTCTACATATTGAACCGTTTGAAGCGAAAGATTTTCAAATTCATAGCTGACAACATCACACTGAGAAATAAAATGATCTAAAGCTGATATATCGTCATAGGAGGAAACAATATGGTTGTTTGCTGTTTGAGCGGCTGGGCAATCGGCTTCAGGGCAAAAAATAACGGTTCGAAATCCTAATTCTGCGGCCGCTATGGCGAGCATCCGCGCTAATTGTCCCCCCCCGATTAAACCAATGACGCTGCCTGGAGGTAACATGGTGAAGGGAGTGGTGTTGGACGAGGTGGTGTTGGAGGGAGTGGTGTTGGAGGGAGTGGTGTTGGAGGGAGTGGTGTTGGAGGGAGTGGTGTTGGAGGGGGTGGCGTTGGATGAGGGGGGGGTGGAAAACGGTGCCATTTTAAACCTCCGTTACAGGCGTTTGGGCGACATTGGCTGTTTGTTGTTGACGCCAATCTTCTAATCGTTGGGCGAGATCATGGTCATAAACGGCCATAACGGCTGCGGCTAAAAGGGCTGCATTAATTGCGCCTGCTTTGCCAATTGCTAATGTGCCGACGGGTATCCCTGCTGGCATTTGTACGATTGAAAGCAAAGAATCTTGACCAGAAAGAGAGTGAGAATGCACTGGAACGCCAAAAACAGGAAGAGGAGTAAGGGCTGCTAACATACCTGGAAGATGCGCTGCCCCCCCCGCACCGGCAATTAAAACTTTAAACCCTGCTTCTTTTGCTTCTTTGGCAAATTGATAAAGGCGTTCAGGAGTTCGGTGTGCTGAGACAATATGCGAACTATGAGAAATACCAAGATTCGTCAAAATATCTGCACTATGGCACATCGTTTGCCAATCCGATTGGCTCCCCATTAAAATCGCCACATCACATGATTTTTTCATCATTCTCTATCCTTTTCAAAGGTTCAATGCGATTCTTTATCATTATTTTTTTAAAGTTTTATATTCTTTTTGCAAAGCCAATTGATGACAGAGAAACAGTTATTTTTCAAATAAGGCGGAAAGCTAAAAATTTAAAGGGGATCTCGAGAGATGAAAAACTAAAGTATTGAAGGCATGAAGCACTTCTTGTGAGGGGGAGGGCAATGTCACGGGGTGGCATGGGACCCATGAGGCTGTTGAGCTTGCGGCATTGTCTTTTATTTAAGATAAGAGGGAAAACTGTATTGGGGAAAAGCCATTGATTATAAGTTTTTTTTAAAAAATGTCTTATTTTTTATTTGCTAAAATAAACAAGATCACCATATGATATAAAATCTGTTGCAATTTGAAACATTGCTTATGAGAAAAAGAGATTTTTATGTCAAAAATGTGTTGCAAAATGAGGATATTCTTTTGAGAAAAAAAGAGATGTATATCTCTCGATTTCAAAGCCTATTTATTTTGTTGTTCAAGTGATTCTTTTGTGAGTGGGGGATATAATCTTTATAGGGGATATAATCTTTATAATTGTCGATATATCTTTAACAATGGCAGATATAAGGGGAAGCGAATAATCAACGCTTTTGTGCTTTTAACGCTTTTGTTGAGATGTGCTTCTGAGCGATTATATCGTTTTTTCACTTAAATATAATGGCAATATCAATCGCGAGTGACGAATTGTGAATAATAAATCCATGGTCTCTTTTTTGCCCAATTTTGTAATATGGTGAACGCTGAAATAAATAAGAGTTAAACAACGGATGTAAAGGAGATTTAAAAGCTATGTTTCTTCCATTTTTAATCGCTTTAGGTACTGCAGTAACGACTATGTGTGGTAAAAAAAATATAAGTTATGCTTTGTGGGCAATTTTATTCGTTGTCATTCTTCTCACTTTCAATCATCACGCAACTTCTACTTTAAATTTATCTTTTTGAGAGAATAGCCATGGAACATGTTGAACAAAAAAATCCTCACTTCGTCATCTTTATGAATACGCTAGGACTCTTTGGGTTATCTATTGTCTTGGTGGTGGCTTTTTATTATCAATTGGTAAAGTTTGAGTTACCTTGTCCCCTTTGTTTGCTGCAGCGCGTTGGATTGATGCTGGCAGGTTGTGGGTTCTTACTCAATATTCACCATAAGGTGAAAAATACCCATTATGGTATGGTTATTCTTGGTTGTATGGTAACCAGTGCTGTGGCAGCACGGCAAGTGTTTTTGCATATCACACCCGATGATTTAGGATATGGTTCAACGTTCTTTGGATTGCATTTTTATACTTGGGCTTTCATTATTTCTGTCCTTTGTATCTTTGCTGTCTCATTTGTCATGATTTTAGGCGAATTGGCACACAAGTTCAAAGAATTTTCTCCTTTTCCAGCCTTGAGTAAAACGGCAAGTTTCTTATTTGTGTTTTTGATTGCGGCAAATTTGATTTCTACCATACTGGAATGTGGTGGTGGGCAATGTGCCGATGATCCTGTAAGGTATGAATTGTTATCAAATTGGTTCCCTTCACAGTCTTGAAATTTTTTAATAATCCCTCATCATAATTTTTATTGTTAAAGAGGCGGAAATATTTAAGAATCCGCTTCTTTTTTATTTATTGGGAAGACATTTCAGCAAGATTGTTCGATAATCTGATCTTTTATACCAACGCTGGCTTTTATGAGCGCTGGCGATTGATATTTTTTTAGCGAAGGCTTGTACTGTGAACCTTTTATGCTGTCTTTTGAGAGAGATGAAGGGATTGATTGGCTTGGAGGCGTTTGTAGAAGAAGCCCCGGACTTTTGAGCCGCGTAGGTTAAGAAGCCTCGTTTTTTAAAGGTGTATTAACGATAAAAATTTTTTGTTCTTGATTTTTCTTAACATTGTGTTAAATAGAGTTTTGTATTCATTTTGGTGCTTCTAAAGCGTTTTTATTGCTTCTAGAGGGATTAATTTAAAATTTTGAAAGTTATGTGAATAATTTTCTGGAGAGGTTTGTTTATTAGAGGCAAACCTTTTTTTTTATCTAAGTTTTAGATGTTTTCTTTCAGTGTGAAGCTTTTTTTAGAAAAAGGTAAGCGGCTTGATGATGACTCTCTTATTTATTAATATATTGATTTATAATAATAAATAACCATTTTTTTACCGTGAAGCGCGTTGCTGAATATAATAAAATTCCTCATCACCAGTTCTCTCATATTAAATCAATTAAAATTACTTGGCTTATACATCATAAGTGAGTGGGCCATGTGGGTCAAAACTGTACAAGAAAGGCATGCCTTTAATGAAGTGTCTCTTGAACCGAAGGCTGTCTGCAACATTGGGAGCTGGCAGAGTTTTTGTGATGATGCCGGCTTGTTCTTCTATAAGCGTAAACTTGTTTTTCCATAAGCGTAAAGATAGGGGAGGGCTGAAAGGATTTTATACACTTCATGGGAGCTTTACCATTCCTTTACGGGTAGCGTTTTGCAAAATGGGTGTGATGAGCGTTGAGAGATCTTTCTTTAAAACAAGCGTGTGAATATGCAACACAAGCCTATTCCTTTTGGTGCGTTTTGTATTACGAAAAAAATTGATTTATAAGAAGGAGTTATCGTTGTGGATGTTGAACGAGAAAAACGAAAAGCTTCTCTCATTTCAAACTTTCTTATAGTCAATTAATTAAATGTGCTCTTCTACGTTACAAAAAAGCACTGGGTGTAAATAAAAATTCTTTTAAAAGTCGTAAAATGCTTCTTATGCACTCTTTTGATCGCTAGAATTTGTCGAAAAATTTTATGCTGCTCAATACGATAATAGGGCGGTTTATATCTATGATTTAAGTGAAAATAGGGGGAGTTAGATGAAAAGGGAGGTGAGATTTTAATGACAGTTGTTGAAAACGTTATTGTGTAATGCATTTTTTACAGATTTTCTGCTTTCTGTAAATATGTAAAAGCGTAAAAACGGAAATGTGCAAAAAAGGAAGCTGGGACTTTATGCGTGGTGTATGATTTTATCATGGCATGGAATGTGGAGAGAAGATTGGGGTGTGGGGATGAAGAGTTTTATGAAGGGGGGAAGCTTGGATGAAGAGGCGGGTGTGTTGACGAGAGAGGAGAGAGGGTGTGGGGAAAGTTGTTTTTGAAGTGGGATTGACCGGTGCTTTGCGTGATCTTACTTTAGGGTGGTGAAGGGGCAAGAATATTTTAAAATAGGACGTATCTGTCGCGTTTGATGCAACATTATCCTTTGTGGTGTCGTGATCTGAAATCAGCAGGGGAATTGGCTAGAGTAAGAAGCTGTATTGTTGACAAACCTATGTTTACAAAGTGGTGCGGGGGGGAATTTGAAAGTTTCATTTGGCTGCTTTCTGTAAATGTGGAGAAGCATCAAAACGTTGATCCGTAAAATAAAAACGTATATCCGTAAAATGATGCGGAGGATTTATGCTTTGTGTGCTCTTTTGCTTAATCAGAAATCAACCATAAGATTGCTTTTTGTTTTTTCGGCTGGAGCTCTCTAAAATTTTTCAAAAGGGAATGTTCTTTTTCGCTGTATGTTTCTTGATCATAGTGTGCGGTATGTGTTGAAAGATTTTCTTTTGTGGCAATGTCTGCATAAAAAAAGCTTATGGGAACTTCCAGTTTTTGGGCGATTTTGAGTAAACACCCTGCGCTTACACGATTGAAGCCTTTTTCATATTTTTGGATTTGTTGGAAACTGACACCTAAATAGTTTCCTAATTCTTTTTGGGAAAGTCCCATGGCAATTCTTCTTTGACGAATTCTTTTGCCTATCAGAATGTCGATAAAATTTGGATTTTTGGTTTGCACTTCAAGCCCCCCTCCGGTTGCGAGCGCCCTCGCATTGGTATTCCGGGAGTCAAAATACTGAGCTCTAGTCAGTTTTTTTGCTTTTAGTGCGGAAACGCACCTGGACATGGCAAAAACTCCCGGAATTCCGGGACACCCACAAGAGTGGGCTCATTTTACGCTAGAGCTTAGGGTTTTTGAATCCCTCTTGATCGCTGCGTAGACGATCAAAATATCTTTTAAGTGATAAAGTAATTTCAGAAGATTGGCAAATGAAAATAGTTTTTATTTATAAACTTTATTTTTTAATGAGAGGCTTTCCGCCTCTCAAACTCTCCGGAACGCTCACCAAAATCATGAGATCAGACCCGCGTTTAATGAGGGGACTAACAATCCTAGGTTCTTAAGGTCAAGGAGACCATTACATGGCGCCTAACGGCGTCCTTGACCCCCAGAACTTAACGGCTTGTTTTGTCCCTCTCACGCGGCTCCGAAATCATGATTAGAAGGGGAGCTTATAGGGGGAGTGATATCAGGCATATCAATTTATCAAGGTGTTTTTAGAGTGTATGATGAGTATTTTAGGCTGGATTTTTTTGTCGCGTTTGATGAAATAATCTCGTTTGAGGGGTGATCTGAAGTGCTTGGGGGAGATTGGCTAGGCAAGAAGCTGGGGTAATACTATTGTTTATAGAGTGGTGCGGTGTGGAAGTTTCATTTGGCTATATTCTGTAAATATGTAAAAGCGTAAAAACGGAAATATGTAAAAAAGGAAGCTGGGACTTTATGTGGGGTGTATGCTTTTGGCATGGCATGGAATGTGGTGAGATAAATGGGGGAAAGAGTTTTTGTGAATGGAGTGGTAAGCTGGGATGAAGCGGAGGGAGATTGAAGGGAGAAGAGAGTGTGGGGGCGGAATAGGAATGAACAGACTAGAGGGGGGTAAGAGGCGGTGGTGCGAAGGGATGCGTAAAGGATGGTGTGAAGGAGATAGCGCTTTGTTTTTATGGTACTTGATGAAGTGGTGTCATTTGAGGGGGGCTGAAGTCCGTGAATGTGGGGTGATCTGAAGTGCTTGGGGAGATTGGCTAGGCAAGAAGCTGGGGTAATACTATTGTTTATAGAGTGGTGCGGTGTGGAAGTTTCATTTGGCTTTATTCGGTAAATACGTAAAAGCGTGAAAACGGAAATGTGTAAAAAAGGAAAAGGCTTTATGTCGTTAGAGGCGTTGTGGTTAATGATACGCAATGTATAGGGATCGTGTTTTCGAAGGTAGGAAGAACAACATAAATGGAAAGAGTGGCTTAGAGGAAGCGTGTGAAGAGAGAGAAAATGGGGAAGGCTGTATGGGAAATGCGTAGAGTATGAAGTGTGGGGCAGTGAAGCATGTTGTGAATGGTGTGTGAAGAATGGAGAAGGTTTTTGAGAAAAGGAAGGGCTTCTGGCGTGGGGGGAGTGGTGTTTATCTGAAGGGCACATGTTTAAGGTGTGGAAGGTGAGGAAAAGTTGGAGAGAGGATGATTGTGAGTAAGTTGTGGAGGGATTAGTCAGAGGTGTTGGGAAAATGCTTTAGGGGAAAAAATTAGCGTAATTTCTTGTCACACTGAAACCAAAATCATCATAAAAATTGAAGGAAATTAGCGGGTAAAATTGGTGGAAAAAAAGTTTTGATTCTTAAGGTGTGGGATGACGTTTTTTGAGAACATGAGAGAGTAAACTTGAAAAACCTTTCCCTTTTTGTGGAATTTTTATTCACAAACTTAAGAAAATAGGATATGAACGCTGGAAATAACGCGCAGCTTAACAAAATATGTGCACTGTAAAGGAAATGTTTGTTTATGTCAAAAGAAGAAGTTTTAGAATTTTCTGGTATCGTTACTGAACTCTTACCTAACGCGATGTTTCGTGTGAAACTGGAAAATGATCATGAAATTATTGCTCATACCGCTGGTAGAATGCGGAAAAATCGTATACGGGTGTTGGCCGGTGATAAAATCATGGTGGAAATGACACCTTATGATTTGACAAAAGGGCGTATTACATATCGCTATAAGTAGCCTCGTGGGTGGCTTGCACTTTTTTCTAAAAGCTATCATATTATTTCTATTATTTTTTAACAGTTTTTTAGTTTGCTTTTCATGAGTGAAAAAAGGGGAGTGTTTGAAGAGCCTTGAAAAACTGTAAAATCGATGCGGAAAAAGGATAAGGAGATCAATAGCGCTTAAAAGGGAGGCTAAAGGGGCGCTTAAAAGGGGGTGCTTAAGGGGGTGAGAGGGAAGTCAATTGTGAAGGGGTGGAAATGAGAAATATAAGAGAGTGGGGGGAAAAACGTTTGGCAGATACTCTTACAGAAGAAATTCATTTGGTGCTTGCCTCCGCTTCGCCAAGGCGTTTAGCGCTCTTGGCACAAATAGGGATTGATCCCCAGCAGGTTTATGCAAGCGATATTGATGAAACGCCAAAATTAAAAGAACATCCTGCAAACCTTGCCAAACGTTTGGCAAAAGAAAAAGCACTGAAAGCCCAAAAAATTTTGCGCTGGTACAGTCAGAATGGTCAAGACGAGTTGCAGAATGGTCAAGAAAAATTACCTGGACAGAAAATGATTATCTTGGCGGCTGATACGGTGGTGGCTGTTGGGCGGACCATTTTCCCCAAACCAGAAAGCGAGGATGAGGCTTATGAATGTTTACGATACCTTTCTGGGCGTTCGCATAAGGTCTATGGTGCCATTTGTGCGCTCAATGAACGTGGAAAAATAACCGTAAAATTGGTTGAAAGTCGTGTTCGCTTTAGACGCTTAACCTCTGCCATGATGAAGGCTTACCTTGCTTCAGGAGAATGGCAAGGGAAAGCAGGTGGCTACGCTATCCAAGGAAAAGCAGGGGCTTTTGTTGTCCATATCACGGGTTCTTATTCTAATGTTGTGGGATTGCCTTTGGCTGAAACAGCCGATCTCTTGACCGCTTATCACTATCCACTTTTCACTCACTGGGCTGAACAAACGCATTAGAAAAACTCTAAGGTAAGATCAATGCAAGGTGAAAAGCAACAAAAAGAGAAAAGCAAAAATGAAAAAAAAGCAACAGAAGAAAAGTTAATGAAGAAGCCAATGACAAAGGTGTGCCAAGAACAAAAAGAGCTAAATTTGCAAAAAGAGACCCGTCCTCCGCATCCTTGTCCTATTTGTGGTCAGATGTCACAAAAATCTTCTTATCCTTTTTGTTCCACACGGTGCCGAGCTATTGATCTTAATCGTTGGCTTTCAGGCTCTTATATTTTACCACCCCCACCACAAGTAAGTGATGAAGAAGAATAAAGAGTTCTCTTGAGAAAGAACGCTAAAGCGTTTTTTTGTGTGGAAACTGAAGGGGAGGCGCGCGGGATTATCGTAAATGTATTTAAGAGCTGGATTAACGGCTTGCTTATTATCGTCATTCGCAAAGACGCAGATTAAGTTCAATCAACGATGGAAGTTTTAATACATATCTAAGACTTATCTCCAGAGGTTTTGTTTACCATGGATAATTATAAATTGCTTTGTTGCATGAAGGTCGATGGAGCTTTGTTGCGTGAAAGTTGTTGGTGCCTTTAGGGTGTGAGAGAAAAATTGGTCATCTAATCAGTATTGCTAACGAAAAAAGAGGGGCGCGTGTTTTGGTGCAAAGAGACGGGGCAGTAAAAAATCGCTTGTTAGTGCTTTGTTGCGTGAAAGTTGTTGGTGCCTTTAGGGTGTGAGGAAAAATTGATCATCTAATCAGTATTGCTAACGAAAAAGAAGGGGTGCGTGTTTTGGTGCAAAGAGACGGGGCAGTAAAAAATCGCTTGTTGGTGCTTTTGCTGGGTAATGGCGTGGTGTCATTTGGCGGTTGGATTGATTATATCGTGATTTTGACCGTATCTGTGTTCACGTGGAAAGCTGATCAATATGACGTCGCTTTTATTGGAGCGGCAACATTATTACCTGGTATCGTTCTGTCTAAGCCAATTGGAATGTTGGTAAGTCACCGTTCTATGATCCATTGGTTGCGGGCGTCACTGCTGTTACGGGCACTCTGTACTGTCGGTTTATTGATGGCGACGAGTCTGCAAGGATTTATTATACTGGCAGTTATTCGAGCGACATTCAACAGTCTCGCCATGCCTGCAATTTCCGTTCTCAGTGCAAATTCGGTGCCTGAAAACGGACGGACTCGTTACTATTCTGTGCTTAACATGATCAATAGCGCGGCAAAGATGATAGGACCTGCTTTGGGGAGTGCTCTGTCTGTACTTTTATCAGATACCTATACTTTATTGTTTTCTGGATTTTTGACATTGCTAGGCTTTATGGTGTTTTGTTGTCTTGGTGCACAACCTGTCTCGTCACTCATGATAAAAACAGCGAATACCATAAAATCAAAGCAGAGGCTTTATGGGACAACTTGGTATGCCTATGTGGCGGTGATGTTTGTGTATTTTGCCATGATCTTTATGGTGAATAATCAGTTGCCGGTTATTCTTAGTGCAATGAAAATGAATAAACAGGCTCTTGGGATGCTGGTATCGGCTTCGGCAATCGGTAATTTTCTCTATGGATTTTGGCGTGTGAAACAATCAAAGCATAAACCCCTTACAGGCAAAATATCAGAGTTGTTAATGCCGGCAATGTCAACAATGATTGGTTTTGTCATGATCTCAGTGTGCTTTTTTTACTTTGATTTACTCCGTATTGAGACTTTGTTGCTCTGTTTTTTCCTTATTGGAATGGTTAGCGCTTACTTTTCCATATCTTCTAATGTTTATCTGGTAAGCAATTTCAATGAACAGATTGGATTGGCTTCCGGATGGGTGCAGTCTATACAAAATTTAGCTATGTTGGTGGCGCCGTTTGTTGGAGCGTTTGTTTTAGGTCACACTTCGGCTGGAAAATTGTTCCTTCTTTCTGGATTGAGTGGATTATTCTGTTTATTGGCTATCAGGATATTGCTGAACCGTTCTTTGTTAATTGTTCGATCTCAATGATTGGCTCATCAATAAAACAAATGTTTTAAATCATTTTTCTGAGATTTAGAGGACGTGGAGATAATCCAACATAGAGCAGCTTTTTTGACGTTATAGGTTTAATCTTTGATTTTTACTTAAACGCTCATATGTTTTTTTCGGGGCTTTGCCTTCTTGATACGGTTCCACTGTCTCGTAAACGCAATAGGGGGCATGGTTTTGAGCGACAATGTCATTTTTGTTTAACTCCGCTTTGCTACAAATAGTCAAACTTAAAAACTCAGCTGCCAATCCTTAATCATCTTGACTTGAAGCAATAATGGAAACAGAAAACGAGGAGCTATAGTGTGAATTATCTTATATGCCGTAAAATATCATTCTTGGAGGTATGGTGATATCAGGTATGGGAAACTTTAGGCAGGGGGTATGGTAATTGTTGTGCTTTTGCTTAATCAGAAATCAACCACAAGATTGCTTTTTGTTTTTTTGGTTGGAGGTCTCTAAAATTTTTCAAAAGAGTGTGTTCTTTTTCGCTGTATGTTTCTTGATCACGGTGTGGGGTATTTTCTTTTGTTGAGAGATCTTCTTTTGTGGCAATGTCTGCATAAAAAAAGCTTATAGGAACTTCCAGTTTTTGAGCGATTTCCAGTAAACATTTGGCACTTACACGATTTAAGCCTTTTTCGTATTTTTGGATTTGTTGGAAACTGACACCTAAATGGCTTCCTAATTCTTTTTGGGAAAGCCCTATTGAAATGCGTCTGTGACGGATTCTTTTGCCTATCAGAATGTCGATAAAATGTGGATTTTTAGTTGGCACTTCAAGCCCCCCTCCGGTTGCGAGCGCCCTCGCATTGGTATTCCGGGAGTCTGAAAACACTGACTTGACTCAGCTTTTTGCTTTTAGTGCGGAAACGCACCTGGACATAACAAAAACTCCCGGAATTCTAAGGATATTCGCAAAAGTGGGCTCAATTGTACGTTAGGGTTTAGGGCTTTTAGTTCCCTGTTGATCGCTGCGTAGACGATCAAACTTACGATATTTATTCATAAGGCAGTTTCAGAAGGTTGGCAAGAAAAATGAAAAATTTTCTATTCTGTTATACCGTAAAACGGCGCTATTTGAAGGAGGAGTGAAGAGCTTGAATATTCAGGGTAGGGCTTGATTTGTTGAGCCTGATGAAGTGCTGTCGTTTGAGGAGGGTAGTCTGAAGACTGTAAGGGGACTAGGCAAAAAGCTGGGTTCGTTTTCAGAACAGTGTTTACAGAGCGGTGCGGGGTGGTGATGTGGAAATTTTATTTGGCTGACTTCTGTAATAACGTAAAAGCGTGAAAACGTATATTCGTAAAATAATGCGGAGGATTTGTACTGTGTGTATGCTTTTACCATGGCGTGGAATGTGGTCAGAAAACTAGGGGACGCATTTGTGAATGGAGCGGGGAAAGCTGGGATGAAAAGGGGTCTTAAATGCATTTTCTGGAGAAGAGTATGTGGAGAATATTTGGAGGAAGGGCTTATTTGTCTTGTCTGATGAAACAGCATTTTTTGATATGTGGGATAGCCATATGAAATAATCAGCAGGGGAATCTAATAGACAAGAAAATCAGATTTTTGCAGAGCAGTGTTTACAGAGCAGTGCGTGGGGTGAATCTTTCGTTGGCTGTTTTCTGTAATGATGTAAAAGCGTAAAAATGTGAATCTGTAAAAGTGAAGAGGAGGATTTATGGATTTATGCATTGTGCGTGTTTTGGGGGCACGTTGGGTTTTTGCATGGATGGGGTGAGATAAATGGGGAGAGAACGAGCTTGTGAATCGAGGAGGGAAGCTGGAATGAAGAGTGCTGTAAGTCGTAAATGTTTGATGGGAGAGAAAAAGGAGTGCGTGGAATGGGAGAGTGCCTATGGACAAGGGGGAGGGTGTGGATAAGAGGCGGGGGTAGTTCAGAGGGATGCGTGAAGGGATGGTGTGAGGGTGATAGAAGAGGGAGGTGAGGATTTTATTAAAGGGTGTTGTGGTTTTGAAAGGGGGTGAGAATGGAGAAAATGCGCTGGAAAGTATGATGATGAGGTGAGCTAAAGGGATGAGAGCAGGGCTCGAAAAAATAACTGGGAAAGGGAGCCGTGGTGGGGAAATGAAAAAAACTTCCTCACCCCCATTTATTTTTAAAGGGGAGTGAGGGGCTTATCAAGAAGAAAAAAGTTAGTTTCTTTTCATAATTTTCCAAGTTTTTCCATCAGACATATACATAATCTTTTGACCCGTGGTTATCTTTTGTGTGCCGTGAGTGGTGTGAAGCGTAGAACTGAAAGCCGCTAGATGATCTATAAAGATTGATTTCCACTTAAATGAAGCAGGAGATGGAAAAAAGATATTGGGTGCCCAAGAACGATCTTTTGAACGAATAACGACAAGCTCTTTTTGTTTCAAAACGTTAGAAATTGTTTCTGCAGACAGATCTTTCCCATTGGAAATGGGGACTTCTGGTTTAGCTGTAGGCGAGGCTAAACCTCCAAAGTTGCTTATACTTGTCATACAAAAAGTGAACGTACATGATGTTTGGATGAGGTCAGAATCTCGACACTTTCCTTGATTAGAAACTTTCAGACTCCCTTCGTGTAGCTTGTTTTGTTTTAAGCCATTAGGATCAAAAAAAATCGAACTTTGCGGACTTAAATCATAACAGGAGGAAAGATGTCTCTTCCAACGAGAATGGTCTTCAACAAAACTTGAAGATTTACGGAGTTTGCCAAATGTATTTGGTACTTCTATGGTCCCAATATTCACTTTTTTACCCGTTGTAAAATCGACTACTTTCGCTGTAACTAGATTCTCATTTTTTTCAACATATAATCGATATCTGCGTCCCATCTCCCATGGAAAGTTAATTTCACATCGTACTCCTGAACCTTCCTGAGTAAAATGCTTACATTTATCACCCTTCCATCCCGTTGCATTCCAGATAGAAAAATGAATGGTACGGCTGCTCCTGTTGAAAAAACCAATTTGTCCACTTTTTCCGTTTTGGAATTCAAATTTATTTCCCCAGAAATAGATGGAGTTAGGCCCACCATCGTAATTTACTTGCTGGGTGAACACAAATAGATCAAATAATGCATTTTCAGGCCATTCATGCTCTATTGTAATAACTTTGCCGGCAAAAACGGCATAGCTTGGTTTACTTATTAGAAGGAATAAAAGTATTAAAATAACCTTTTTTACAGTATGGTACATACTCAAATCCTCTATCTTAATAAAAATAGTGTAACTTTATAAGTATTAAAGCACATATTCAATGTTTTGTTAAGTAAAATTAGAGAAAATACTTTAATGTTTACTCTAAACTATATGCTGTAAAGACTACTTTGTTTAAAGTGTTTTTGCATGCTCCTTTTCTGCTGTTCAAATTTAAGTTTTAATGGTGGAATTTAGGGGTGATGGTTTAAAAGGGGGAGTGATGATGGGGGTATAAGAAAAGTTGCGGTTTTTATTTAAATGATAGCGTATTTTTTTTCTCCCTCTTGCTATGAGGCTTGTAGAAACCCATATTCTTTTTAGCACTATGGTTCTTCTTCTTGCTGCTTTTTTCGCGGTGTTTTTTAGAGGCTGGAAAATCCTTTCTGGATGTTTCTTTTGTGGAATATTGGAGAGGTTAAAGTGTGGTGATGGCTTGAGATTTAAGGAAAAAAAATGAACTTGGAAAAATATAGCGAACGCGTGCAGGGTTTTTTACAATCAGCACAAAATAGCGCTCTTGCTTCTGATCATCAGCAGTTTTTGCCGGAGCATTTCCTGAAAGTGTTGTTAGACGATTCTCAAGGATTGGCTGCATCGCTTATCCAAAACGCTGGTGGTGATCTTACTCTTATTCAAAAGGCGCTAAAAGAAGCACTTGATGCTTTGCCTAAAGTGCAGGGGGGAAATGGACAGCTCTATCTTTCGCAGCCATTGGCAAAAGTTTTCGCACTGGCTGAGGATATTGCGAAAAAAGCCGGTGATCAGTTTGTGACCGTGGAGCGCATGTTGCAAGCGCTGATCATGGAAAAGACCGCAAAAACAGCCGATATTTTAACAAGTGGAGGATTGACCCCGCAAGCGCTTAATCGGGCAATTAATGCGCTGCGGAAAGGAAAAACAGCAACAAGCCCCCATGCTGAAGGACAATATGATGCCTTGCAAAAATATGCCCGGGATCTCACAAAAGATGCCCGTGAAGGAAAACTCGACCCTGTGATTGGGCGGGAAGAGGAAATCCGCCGCACTATTCAGGTGCTTTCACGGCGGACCAAAAATAATCCCGTGTTGATTGGTGAGCCTGGGGTGGGGAAAACAGCTATTGTGGAAGGGTTGGCATTGCGCATTGTTAATGGCGATGTACCTGAAACTTTGCGGGATAAACAGCTTCATGCGTTGGATATGGGAGCGCTTATCGCTGGTGCAAAATATCGTGGAGAATTCGAAGAGCGCCTTAAAGCGGTGCTGGCAGAGGTGCAAGCCGAAAATGGACAGATCATTTTGTTTATTGATGAATTGCACAATCTTGTTGGCGCTGGAAAATCTGATGGTCCTATGGATGCTTCTAACTTGTTAAAGCCTGCTCTTGCACGCGGAGAACTCCATTGTGTGGGCGCTACTACGCTCGATGAATATCGAAAATATGTCGAAAAAGATGCTGCTCTTGCACGCCGCTTCCAACCTGTCTTTGTACCTGAACCCTCTTTGGAAGATACTATTTCTATCTTGCGCGGTATTAAAGAAAAATATGAACAACATCACAAAGTGCGCTTGGCTGATAGTGCTTTGATTGCGGCGGCGCGTTTGTCTAACCGCTATATTACAGATCGTTTCTTGCCGGATAAAGCTATTGACCTTATCGATGAAGCGGCGGCGCGTTTGCGCATGCAGGTCGATTCAAAGCCGGAAGAACTCGATGCTGTTGATCGGCGTATTTTACAGTTGAAGATCGAACGGGAAGCTTTGAAAACAGATGTCGAGCCAACAGCAAAAGAACGGTTGGAAAATGTGCAGGAGGAACTCAAAACATTGGAACAACAGTCCGCTGAGATGACAAGTGCTTGGCAGGCTGAGAAACAAAAATTAGGGCATGCTGCTGATTTGAAAAAACAACTCGAAGAAGCCCGTAATGCTTTGGCTATTGCACAACGTGATGGACAATTCCAACGCGCTGGAGAGCTTGCTTATAGTGTCATTCCTGAACTCGAAAAACAATTGAGTATCGCGGAAAATGATGACCAACAAAATCATCTCGTTGAAGAGACGGTTACTGCTGAACATGTGGCGCGGATTGTTTCACGCTGGACCGGTATTCCTGTTGATCGAATGCTGGAGGCAGAACGTGAGGCGCTGTTGCGGATGGAAGATGAAATTAGCAAACGGGTGATTGGGCAGGGAGAGGCTGTTCAAGCTGTTTCTCGTGCTGTACGCCGCGCGCGTGCAGGGCTGCAAGATCCCAATCGTCCGCTGGGGTCTTTCATGTTTTTGGGTCCTACTGGTGTGGGGAAAACCGAATTAACCAAAGCTCTTGCCGCTTTTCTCTTTCAAGACCCAAATGCCATGTTGCGCATCGATATGTCGGAATATATGGAAAAGCATGCCGGGGCGCGGCTGATTGGGGCACCTCCTGGATATGTTGGATATGAAGAGGGTGGGGTGCTGACTGAAGCTGTACGTAGAAGACCTTACCAGGTCATTCTGTTTGACGAAATTGAAAAAGCACATCCGGATATCTTTAATCTCTTGCTACAAGTGCTCGATGAAGGGCGCTTGACTGATAGTCAAGGACGTACCGTTGATTTTCGCAATACCTTGCTGATTATGACTTCTAATCTTGGTGCTGAATTTTTAACCGCTTTGCCTGAAGGGCAAACCGTTGAGCAGGCAAAAAATGATGTTATGAATGTCGTTAAAGCGGCTTTCCGTCCTGAATTTTTAAACCGTATTGATGAGATTATTCTCTTTCAAAGGCTGCAACGTCACGATATGGAAGCGATCGTCGATATTCAGATAGAACATTTGCAAAATTTGCTCAATGAACGCAAAATAACTTTGCAAATCGAGCCAGAGGTGAGAAAGTTTCTTGCCGATAAGGGCTATGATCCCCTTTATGGTGCGCGTCCCCTTAAACGGATTATTCAAAAAGAAATTCAAGATCCATTGGCGGAAAACATCTTATTTGGAAAAATTCACGATGAGACGACGGTGAAAATTACAAAACAAGGAGATCGGTTGGAATTTTTGCCTGAAGATTAAGTTTGGAAAAATTCATGGTATAAAGGGCGGTGATAATCCTATTATGTGATAAACACCGCTCTTTGAAGGGTGCTGATTTAGAAAAATTCAC
Source organism: Bartonella sp. AA78NXGY (assembly GCF_042197005.1). Taxonomy (NCBI): domain Bacteria; kingdom Pseudomonadati; phylum Pseudomonadota; class Alphaproteobacteria; order Hyphomicrobiales; family Bartonellaceae; genus Bartonella; species Bartonella sp. AA78NXGY. The sequence continues at coordinate 39,800 of NZ_JBHIRI010000009.1, read as the reverse complement.
GATGAGACAGCGGTATTTTATTGCAAAGCAAAGGGAGTGGCTGGTGTTTTTGCATGTTAAATCAGCGTTTTCGAATATCGTAGGATTCTTTTACTTCTGTTTGTCGTGAAAACTATTTTCTTGCAATTTTATAAGTGAAGTCACAAGCGGGATTGCTTTATTGCTTTGTGCGTAAAAACGTTAGAGAGAAATGCCGTTTATCCGCCGTAAAACATTGCTCTTTGAAGGGGGATGGGGAGCTGATCTGAATTTGACTTAAGGATGTTTCGTTGTTTGATATATTAACAAATAATGTTGATCGTTGTGCTGTTGCTTAATCAGAAATTAGCCACAAGATTGCTTTTTGTTTTTTCGGCTGGAGTTCTCTAAAGTTTTTTAAAAGGGTGTGTTCTTTTTCGCTATAGGTTTCTTGATTGTGGTGTAAGAGGGTTTCTTTTGTTGAAAGATCTTCTTTTGTGGCAATGTCTGCATAAAAAAAGTTCATAGGAACTTCTAGTTTTTGAGCGATTTCCAGTAAACATTTTGCGCTTACACGATTGAAGCCTTTTTCGTATTTTTGGATTTGTTGGAAACTTACGCCTAAATGGCTTCCTAATTCTTTTTGGGAAAGCCCTATTGAAATGCGTCTATGACGGATTCTTTTGCCTATCAAAATGTCGATAAAATGTGGATTTCTAGTTGGCACTTCAAGCCCCCCTCCGGTTGCGAGCGCCCTCGCATTGGTATTCCGGGAGTTAAAGGTACTGAATCCGAGTCAGCTTTTTGCTTTTAGTGCCAAAGCACCTGGACATAGCAAAATCTCCCGGAATCCCGGGACACCCGCAAAGCGGGTTCATTTTTACGCTCGGATTTAGGACCTTTAATCCCTCTTGATCGGTGCGTAGACGATCAAAATTACACTTTAAGTGATAAAGTAATTTCAGAAAATTGGCAAGAAAAATCAAGAATTTTCTATTCTATTATGCCCTAAAACATTGCTCTTTGAAGGGGAGCTGGTTTGAATTTGACTTAAGGGGGATATGAATGGAATAATGTTGATCGTTGTGCTGTTGCTTAATCAGAGATTAGCCACAAGATTGCTTTTTGTTTTTTCGCTTCGAGTTCTCTAAAGTTTTTTAAAAGGGTGTGTTCTTTTTCGCTATAGGTTTCTTGATTGTGGTGTAAGAGGGTTTCTTTTGTTGAAAGATCTTCTTTTGTGGCAATGTCTGCATAAAAAAAGTTCATAGGAACTTCTAGTTTTTGAGCGATTTCCAGTAAACATTTTGCGCTTACACGATTGAAGCCTTTTTCGTATTTTTGGATTTGTTGGAAACTTACGCCTAAATGGCTTCCTAATTCTTTTTGGGAAAGCCCTATTGAAATGCGTCTATGACGGATTCTTTTGCCTATCAAAATGTCGATAAAATGTGGATTTCTAGTTGGCACTTCAAGCCCCCCTCCGGTTGCGAGCGCCCTCGCATTAGTATTCCGGGAGCCTGAAAGCACTGACCTCGAATCAGCATTTTGCTTTTAGTGCTCATCGCACCTGGACATAGCAAAATCTCCCGGAATCCCGGGACACCCACAAAAGTGGGTTCATTCTTATGTATCGAGGTTTCGGGCTTTCAGTTCCCTATTGATCGTCGCGTATACGACCAAACTCACCCTTTAAGTAATAAAGTAGTTTCAGAAAATTGGCAAGAGAAATCAATATGCTATAAAACGGCGTTATTTGGAGGGGGGATGATATCAAGTATATCAATTTCCACATTTAGGTGTTTTTTAGAGTGTGTGGTGAATATTTTTGGCTGGGCTTATCTTGTCTGGTCTGATGAAACATTTTCTTTTGAGGGGCGGGTCTGAAGACTGTAAGGGTACTAGGCAAAAAGCTGGATTCGTTTATAGACTATTGTTTATAGAGCTGTGCGGGGTGGTGAACTTTTCGTTGGCTTTGTTCTGTAAAGATGTAAAAGCGTAAAAATGTGAATCTGTAAAAGTGAAGTGGGGGGATTTGTGGATTATATATTGTGCGTGTTTTTGGTCACTTTGGGCTTTTGGGGGCGTGGAATGTGGTAGCGAGGATTGGGGGGAAGTGTTTTCGTGAATGGAGGGGGAAGCTGGGAGGAAGAGGGGTGTTCAGTTGTTAAGTGTGTGACGGGAGAGAAAAAGGGGGAATGGAGGATGAAGAGAGTGCGCATGGATAAGAGGAGAGTGTGGGTAAGGCGGGTGTTGCAAAGAGATGCGTGAAGGATGGCGAGGAGATAGGGCTTGATTTATTGAACCTGATGAAGTGTTGTCGTTTGAGGCGTGGGTGGGTGTAAGCTTTATTTTGTGGGGAAAGCTGCTTTTTGACGTGGGATTGTAGATTAGTGCTGGTTGGGAATTTTCATTCTTTGAAACGTGGGGCGGAGGTCAATGTACTAATATAGCAGATTGTGATCTCATAATTTTTACATTCTTTCTTTTTTAAAGATATTACTTGATATTAGAGTAAATGCTTATATCAAGAGGAGTATTTCTTTAAAAATTTTCACTTAACTTATTAAGCGATTTATTAGAATAAAAGACTCTTCTGAAGTTCATATCACCAATTGTATCGAAGGAAGTGTAACTTTAAGTGTAGAAAAGTTTAATATCGGATGGTTGATATGAATTTGTTTTTAAAAAAGAGTCCATTAGCTCTTTTTTGCTCTCTCTTTATTTCCAAAGTTGGTGATTATGCTTATGAAGTTGTTTTTATTTTACTGGTCTTAGAATTAACAGATAACACCTTTTTTACAGGTCTTGTGTATTTTTTTCGATTTATCCCTTTTCTCTTTTTTGGCCCTATAGGAGGTTGGTTAGCGGATAATTTTTCTTTGAAGAAAAATATGATCTTAAGTGAAGTTGTGAGATTATTAGCTTCATTGTTTGTTTTTATAACTTATATAACAGGTACGGCACATATCATTGTTCTTATTTTTGCAGCAATATGTACAACGATAGGAAGAAGTATTTTCCAACCAAGTTTTCAAGCTGCTATTCCCAGAATGTTTTCAATAAAAGATCTTACAAAGGCCAATAGCATTGCTCAAATTATCATGGAAACGGCAGCCGTCATTGGCCCTTTGGTTTGTTCCATACTGCTTTTTTTAGCAAATAAATCGGCAGTACTCATTTTTGATTTTTTTACCTATTTTATATCTATTATCATGTTATTTAATCTCATGAATTTAAATTCAAGCGAGAATAAATCATTCAATTTTATAAAAATTTATCGAGAAACAGCTTCATATCTTAAATATATTTCTACAGAACATAATAATTTATTTATTACGCTCGTTGGCTCGTCGTTTGCTATTCTCTTTACGGGTGCAATTTTAAGATTTTTAATTCCAGCTTTTGTTCTCTCTATAGGGGGAGAGGAAAGCTTTGTGAGTTATATTTTTTCTCTCATGGCTGTTGGAACTATTGTTGGTGGTTTGTTATATAGTAAAATTATATTAAATATTACTTCGTTGAAGCTCATGATATTTTGGCTTCTTTATGGGGTTATTCTGTTTGTTATGCCCTTAGCTGCAGAAATTTATTTAAAATTCCTTCTCGTGTTAGCATTTGTTCTAGGATTTATTGGTGCCTTTGTGGATATTGGTTTAGTCTCAGCTATTCAATTATATTCTCGTCGTGAAGATTTTGGTAAGAGTTTTGGAACCTTTTCAACTTTAGCAAACTCTGCGGAAGCAATGTCTGGCTTTATTGCTGGACTTTTGGCACTCGTGGGATTGTTAAGCTCTTTTTTAGCTATGTCCGCATTAATTATTTCCACCGGAATTATTGGCGTTGTAAAAATTAAGAAAAATAAAGAGTTAACACCTCTTAACACGACAGTCGATGACGACCATTGATATATTTGATATCTCCATGCCGTTTCTTTTTTCTAAAGACGGTTCGCTCATTATCTTATTCATGAGGTAAAAACACCGCTCTTTGAAGGGGGTGATCTGAAACGAATGAGTGGTCAGTGGTGGAAATTTGCTAGGCAAGCATTTGAATTCTTTACAGACCGTTGTTTATAGAGTGGTACGGGGTGGATGAAGCTTTCCTTGGCTTTGTTCTGTAAATGTGGAGAAGCGTAAAAATGTGAATCTGTAAAAGTGAAGCGGAGGATTTATGGGGTCATATATTGTGCGTGTTTTTTGTCATGATATGGAGGGGTGAGAAGGATTGGGGGAAGTGTCTTCGTGAATGGAGGGGAAATGAAGGGTGCTATGCGTTGGTTTATGTAATGCAACACACCATGAAAGTAAGTATACATATACTATATGCTTTACATGTGTTTTTTCGTACTTTTAACATATATATTTTGTGTCTTAAACATAAGCTTTGAGTACTATGAGAGATGGTGGTCGTTTTTTAAACAAGCGAGAAAGTGATTAACTAATGCTTGATAGTAAAGCAGTATGTTGTTAAGGCTATTCTTTGAAAGGAGGCTCTTATTTCTGGTGTAGGAGCTTCTCAGAAGAGAATGCAATTAATAGGGGAGTTAAGATGTCAAAATATTTATTTCCGTTACCGCTTGTATTGGTGGCTGGTTGTGCATCTATCAGTAATTATTCATCAAGTTATGTCAGTCCAAATATTACGAAAGATGATGTAAAATTAATTGCTAACGATTTTGTTCGTAATCTTAAAAAACCTTTACCGCCCGCTACAACAACACTTATTGTGAAAAAAAATAAAACAGAAGACAACTTTACTCCTGTATTTATTGATCTCTTGCGACGGAATGGATATAACGTGATCTATACAGATCAACCAAACAAACAGCAAAATGGTGTAATCTTGACTTATCAAATAACGCCAATAAAGACAGGTATCATGTCTATGGTTTCTTATGATGAGGTTGGAGTAACGCGTTATTATATCCGCACTTATAATCGATGAAACCCCTTTGCCGGTTTGTCTCAAAAAAGTAGATAATGAAGAAATGTGTTTCAGGGGAAGTGTTGGGATTGAATTAATCAATAAAAATTTGCAGATATGAAAATTGCATATTCAGATGACAATTATTCGTCGTCTCGGTTACAATTTCAGTGTTGTAACGAAGAAAGATGTCGTTTTATCTGTTTGCAATTCTTCATGTTCTATCTCAGTTATATAGCGCTTTTATCGTTTCTGTCTTATAGAAAATTACTTTCTGTTCTACGGCTCTATATGCCAATCTAATAGTCAGATCTAAACAATCAAATTCATATGAACTCTTTACAGAAATCTGTTGTTTGAGATTGTTGGAAAGGTGTTTTGTTTTTATCAAATTGTCGCGTGGTGGTTTGGGAGTTTCCTTTGGCTGCATTCTGTAAAGATGTAAAAGCGTAAAAATGTGAATCTGTAAAATGAAGCGGAGGATTTGTGCTTTGTGAGAGCTTTTATTATGGCATGGAATGTGGTGCGAGGATTGGGGGATGTATTTGTGAATGGAGCGGGGAACGCTGGGATGAAGAGTGCTGTTAAGTTGTGAGTGTGTGATGGGAGAGAAAAAGGGGGAATGGAGGATGAAGAGAGTGTGCGCATGGATAGGGGGGAGAGTGTGGGTAAGGCGTTGGTGCAAAGAGATGCGTGAAGGATGGCGATTTTTAAGGAGATAGGGCTTGATTTGTCAAGCCTGACGAAGTGCTGTCGTTTGAGGAGGGCGTCTGAAGACTGTAAGGGGGGTACTAGGCAAAAAGCTGGGTTGGTTTATAGACTATTGTTTATAGAGTGGTGCGGGGTGGTGAACCTTTCCTTGGCTGCGTTCTGTAATGATGTAAAAGCGTAAAAATGTGAATCTGTAAAAGTGAAGTGGGGGGATTTGTGGATTATATATTGTGCGTGTTTTTGGTCACTTTGGGCTTTTGGGGGCGTGGAATGTGGTGCGAGAATTGGGGGGAAGTGTCTTCGTGAATGGAGGAGAAAGTTGGGATGAAGAGTGCTGTTGAAGTGCGTTTTCTGGAGAAGAGTGTGTGGGGAATGGCTGTGAACAGATTGCAGAGCTGATGTGTAAAGAGATGTGAAGAGAGAAAAATCGTGGTGGGCGTTTATATTCTATGCGGAGCTTAACAATTATAGTTGCATCTATATTTGTATGGGGGATATCCGTGAAATGGGTGTGAGAAGCATTGAGAGGTGTTTTTTTTAATAAGTGGGTGAATGAGCAATACAATGAAAGCCTATTTAGAGGGGAAATCCTATTTAGAGGGAATTCTATTTAGAGGGAATTCTATTTAGGGGGAATTCTATTTAGGGGGAATTCTATTTAGGCGGAAGCCCATTTAGAGGGATGCCTATTTAGGGGAAATCCTATTTTAGCTCTTGTTGTTTTAGACATTGTGTTTTGTATGAGGGGCATTTTGCAGGAAAGGTGTTTTGAGGGATGTGGCTCCCTTAAAGAAAAACACAAAAATATCAAAAGAAAAATATAAAAACTTGACAAGGTAAATGTAAAAAGGTATCATAATGATACAATCGGAATTGTGCGTTTAAATCAGAAGAGATCTCTTGATAAAATTCTGTGAGAGGGGTGGGGATGTTTTTCCAAGGTTTTGGTGTTTTTATCCTATTTTGAAGTTTGATCCTATGATGTCGTAAACCGGTGCCGTAAACCGTTTTTTGAGATGTGGTGATATCAGTCAGGCAAGGCTTTAGGTAGAGGGGGATATTGGCAACGGATGTCGATTGATGCGCTTTTGCCTAATCAGAAATTAACCACTGTCTAATCAGAAATTAACCACAAAATTGCTTTTTGTTTTTTCGGCTGGAGCTCTCTAAAGTTTTTTAAAAGGGCGTATTCTTTTTCGCTGGTGGTATCTTGATCGTGGTGTAAGGCATGTTCTTTTGTGGGAATATCTGCTGTTAAAAGGTCCGCATAAAAAAAGTTCATAGGAACCTCTAGTTTTTTAGCAATTTCGAGCAAACACCCCGCGCTTACACGATTTAAACCTTTTTCATATTTTTGGATTTGTTGGAAACTGACACCTAAATGGCTTCCTAATTCCTTTTGAGAAAGTCCCATTGAAATTCTTCTATGACGGATCTTTTTACCTATTGAAATGTCGTTGAAATGTGAATTTTTAGTTTGCACTTCAAGCTCCCCTCCGGTTGCGAGCGCCCTCGCATGAGTATTCCGGGAGTTTGAAAGCACTGAGCTCAGTCAGCCTTTTGCTTTTAGTGCTGACAAGCACTTGGACATAGCAAAAGCTCCCGGAATTCCGGGATACCCGCAAAGCGGGATAAATTTATGTACTGAGCGTTCGGGCTTTCAAATCCCTATTTGACCGTTGCGTGGACGATCAAAAACACAGAACTATCAATAAAGTAGTTTCAGGAGATTGGCAAGAAAAATTAAAATGTTTGCTGTACGGTTATACTGTAAAATAGGGATGTTTGGGGGCGGTAATCTGATGTTAGTAGGGGAATTTATTGGGTAAGAGGTTGGATTATAGTTTAAAACCGGTGCGGGGTGGAAGCTTTATTTAGCAGAGGAAAATTTGCTTTTTGAAGTCGAATTGTAGATCAGAGTTTATCTGGCGTGTTTGATGAAACACCATTCTTTGAAATGTGGGATAGCCATATGAAATAATCAGCAGGGGAATCTGATAGACGAGAAATCAGCTTGTTGACAGACCCGTGTTTACAGAACGGTGCGGGGTAGTAATTTGAGCGTTTCGTTTGGCTTTTTTCTGTAAAGATGGAAAAGCGTAAAAACGTGTATCTGTAAAATTATGCGGAGGATTTGGGCTTTATGTGGGTTCTTGTCTTTTAGGGTGTGGTCTCATTTTTTATTGTTGATGGCTTGTTAAATTTTGTTGCTGATTTTCATGTCATTTTTTGTGTTTGAAGTATTGGTTTTTCTTTAGTTGGAAGGAACATGATGATGGTAGATGAACATTGTCTTCCCTTACGTCGAAAAGGGCGGAAAAAAACAACTTTGAATAAAACAACAAAGCGATTTAATGAAGCTCTTTTGACAGCCGCTGAGCAGGCTGGATATCACTATGGTGAGGATGGGCTGGTGTCTTATCTTCAGTATCATGCGTTGAATAATCCTGTTCCTTTTTTTTCGCTGCTGGCAAAAGTCTTGCCTCTTCAGGTTACGGGAGAAGCAGGGGGAGATGTTAAAACAGTTTCGCGTATTGAGATTGTACCAGTGAAGCCCAAAAATACTGAACCGAAGAAGCTTGATCCTTTGGTCACTGAGGCTTGAAGTTATGAGAAAATATTGGGTTGGGCATATGATGTTTAAGGGATATTGTCTTTGAACGGGAATGCTAGGTGTTTGTCTGAAAGCTTATGATTGAAATTGCGTTGAGGGGTGTGTGCTTTAGGCGTGTGAGCTGTGAAGTTGTTGGGCTTTGGTGGGGGATGCATGAGGACGTGGACTGGAGGAGACTTCGGTGCATATGGTGTTTTTGGGGGTATATGGTGTCTGGGGTGGTCTGTGTGAAGCGGGCAAGATGCTTTTATGGCGATGTGTGAGGGGCGCGATACCTGAAAGATGTTGGGGAGTGCTTGATGATATTTGCTGTTTTGGATTTCTGGTGAAGGTTTGGTCTTTTCTCGTTATTGAAATGGGGGAGATGTTAAAACAGTTTCGCGTATTGAGATTGTATCAGTGAAGCCCAAAAATAGCGAACCGAAGAAGCTTGATCCTTTGGTCACTGAGGCTTGAAGTTACGAGAAAATATTGGGTTTTGGCACATGATGTTTAAGGGATATTGTCTTTGAACGGGGATGCTAGATGTTTGTCTGAAAGCTTATGATTGAAATTGCGGTGAGGGGCTGAGTGCTTTAGGCATGTGAGCTGTGAAGTTGTTAAGCTTTGGTTGGGGGGATGCATGAGGACGTGGACTGGAGGAGACTTCGGTGCATATGGTGTTTTTTGGGGGTACATGGCGTCTGGGGTGGTCTGTTTGAAGAGGGGCCGGCAAGATGCTTTTATGGCGATGCGTGAGGGGCGCGATACCTGAAAGATGTTGGGGAGTGCTTGATGATATTTGCTGTTTTGGACCTCTGGTGAAGGTTTGGTCTTTTCTCGTTATTGAAGGTGTGGAGATATCAAAAACAGTTTCGCGTATCGAGATTGTACTAGTGAATGCAAAAAATAGTGAACCGGAGAAGCATGATACCTCGATAACTGAGGCTTGTGATATTGAAAAATGTTAGGCTGAGGTGGGTGATGTGGGGTGATGTCTTGCAAGGGGGCTGCTTTGGTGATTACCTATCTTGAGGGGATTGAAGCGGAGGCTATCATGCTTGTAGGCGCTCGTGATACTGGGAAGGGGCTTTGGTGAATGATGCCGTAAGGGCCCGTGTGCTGGAGGGTTTGGTGCAGGGTATTTGTGTGGTGGATATGGAACAGTGTTTTGATGGGTGAGGGGCATGAAACTTGAGAGAAATGTTATGCTTGCGGGATGCATGTGTTTTGGTGGGGTATCTTGGGGGATAAAGTGTGAGGATTGGTGATGCTTGAGAGGCATGGTCTTGGAGGATGTTGGGCTTTGGATATGCCTGAGAGCCATGTGCTGAGGCTATGATTTGGTTGGGGGATGCCGTGCTTGTGGTTGGGGGATGACAGGCGCGGTGTTTGAGGGGGTGGGGCTTTTGTGCCTTGGGGGCTTGGGGCGCATAGGTGGGGTCAAGGGGATCTCATGCAAAAAAGTGAAATTTATTGAATATGTGTGATGAAGAAAAGATAAAGCGCTGCTTTTGAGAAGGGCGTTTTTCGTTCAATTGCTCTTTTCGTTCAATTGCTCTGGGATCATTAAACTTGGGATAAGCAAAAGGGTGCAGCGCAATTATTGCTAAAGTATGAAAATTTATAATGACAACTGTTCAGAAAATTTCTCAAAAAATTGAGCAGAAAACGGCTCAAGTGGCTCTTATTCCAAAGCTTATTCCTGTTTTTACTGGAAAAGCAGATGTGCGAGCCGCTTGGGGAGGACGGGGTTCTGGAAAAACACGTTCTTTTGCTTTGATGTCGGCTGTGGTGGGATATCGCCATGGAATGGCTGGAGAACGCGGGATTATTCTTTGTGCAAGGCAATTTCAAAATTCTCTTAATGAAAGTTCTTTGGAGGAAATTAAACGCGCTATCGAGTCTTATCCTTTTTTACAAGACTATTATGAAATCGGCGATAAATATATTAAGTCAAAAGATGGACGGATTGTCTATGTGTTTGCTGGGCTTGATCGCAATATCGCAAGTATTAAATCAATGGGACGCGTTTTCCTTTGTTGGGTCGATGAAGCCGAGCCCGTGACAGAAACTGCTTGGCAAACACTTATTCCAACTTTGCGCGAAGAAGGAAAAGATTGGAATGCAGAATTATGGGTCACATGGAACCCATGCCATGAAAATGCAGCCGTGGAAAAACGTTTCCGAAATGTCGATAATCCTCATATCAAAGGGGTGGAAATCAATTGGCGTGATAATCCGCAATTTCCTGAAAAACTCAATCGTGATCGAATGGACGATTTGCAGCAAAGACCAGAGCAGTATAACCATATTTGGGAAGGCGAATATCTCCAAGCTGTCCAAGGGGCTTATTATCAGAAATGCCTGCTGGAAGCCGAAATGGAAGGGCGGATTACCACTGTTCCACGGGATCCTTTGATGCAGGTGAGAATCTTTTGGGATATCGGGGGAACAGGAGCAAAGGCCGATGCTACCGCATTGTGGGTGGCGCAATTTGTTGGACGTGAAATCCGAGTGCTCGATTATTATGAAGCCCAAGGACAACCTCTCTCAGAGCATGTGGGCTGGGTTTTTCAAAGGGGATATGAAAAGGCTCTTATGGTTTTGCCTCATGATGGCGCAACAAAAGATCGTGTCTATAATGTGAGTTTTGAAAGTGCCCTTCAACAAGCCGGTTTTCAAACCAAAATAATTCCTAACCAAGGAACAGGCGCTGTGAAAATGCGTATCGAAGCCGTAAGGCGGTTGTTTCCTGCACTATGGTTTAATCGTGAAACGACATGTGCGGGCAGAAAAGCGCTTGCTTGGTATCATGAAAAGCGCGACGAACAGCGCAATATCGGACTAGGGGCTGAACATGATTGGGCTAGCCATGGGGCCGATGCCTTTGGACTGATGTGTGTGGCTTATGAACAACCAAATGCTAAAGCGCGAAAAAAACCTTATCGCTCGTTTCACCATTCTCAAACTTCATGGATGGCTTTTTAATGAATAGTTCTACAGATTCTTCTTTTAATCAAATCGAAACGCTTGAAAATCAAGCTCTCTTTAAAAAACTCGTGGGTTGGTATCAGGATGATATTGATCATGTCGAAAAATGGCGAAAAAATGCCCAGGAAGATTACGATTTTTATAATGGACGGCAATGGAATGAGCAAGACTTGGCTGTCTTGCACGAACAAAACAGACCGGTGATGACTTTTAACCGTATTGCGCCTTTAATTAATGCCGTGATTGGGGCTGAGCGCAATAATAAAAGGCAAGTGCAATTTATTCCACGACAAGAAGGGGCTGCCTTTGCAAACCAGATTCTGACAGGAGCAGCCGAATGGTTTCGCGATGAAGCCGACGGGGAATACGAAGATTCCGATGCTTTTCAAGATGCAATTATTTGCGGAATGGGCTGGACAGATACACGCCTTGATTATGAACAAGATCCCCAAGGAAAACCAATCATTGCGCGGTTGGATCCTATGAAAATGGTGTGGGATGCAAGTGCTGTTAAGTCTAATCTCATTGATGCTCAACGCTTATGGTATATCGATGAAAAACCTCTTGCCGTAGCGCAGGAAATGTTTCCAAATGTTCATTGGAGTGATCTTCATGCGGATTGGGTGAAACATCAGAGCTTTTTACAGCCAACCAGCAATGGGATGACACAAAGTTATCAGTCCGAGAGGGGGTATCAAGGAGAAGAGGGGAGCGGCTATCAACGTCCTAAAATGGTGACATTGGCAGAATGTCGCTGGTTTGAACGCGAGGTGGTTTATAAAGTCCTTGAGCCTCAAAGTGGAAGGTTTGTCGATTATTCAGAGCAGGATTTCCAAAATTTAAGCAAAACCTTTCCTCATGTTCAAGCAACAAGGTTGAACAGAAAAATTGTCAAACGGGCATTTTTAGGTAGAAAGCTGCTTGAAGCGCCTGATAAGCCCTTGGTTCCACCCAATCAATTGGGATGGGAGTGTATTACCGGTACTTTTGATAAGTTAAGTCGGCAATTTTACGGAATTGTGCGCCCTACAAAAGATCCGCAACGGTGGGCAAACAAATATTTTAGTCAAGTAATGCACTTGCTCAATAGCCAATCAAAAGGCGGCATTATGGCAGAACGCGATGCTTTTGATGATGATCGACAAGCCGTCGAGAGTTGGGCTAGAGCTGATAGTATTACTTGGTTGAAAAGTGGGGCTGTGTCTGGCGGAAGAATCCAACCTAAACCCGTGGCGCAATTTCCGCAAGGTTTTTTTCAATTGTTTAATGAAGCAAAGAGTGCTCTCGAACAGGTGACGGGGTTGTCTTCTGAATTTATTGGGACGCGAGCTGTCAATCAGCCTGGCATTCTTGAACAACAACGGCGACAATCGTCACTTAATCTTTTGGCTTCCTTTTTTGATGGGTTGCGTCGATATCGGCAACGACAGGGAAAAATTATTCTCTATCTTATTCAAAATTATCTCTCCGATGGGCGGTTGGTGCGTATTGCTGGTGATGAAAATGCCCAGTATGTGCCGCTGACACGCGAAATGGTGACAAGCTTGGAATATGATATTGTCGTGGATGATGCGCCAACAAGTCTTAATGAAAAAGAGCGTACTTTTGCACTGATCATGCAATTGCTTCCTTTGATGCAAAATTTTACAACGCCTGAGATTATGCTCGATCTTTTACGCTATTCGCCTTTACCGGCTTCACTTATTCATAAAATTGCGATAAAGGCGCAAAACTCTTTTCAAGAAGAGCAAAATGCTTCAGCGCAGATGGGGGGTAATGTGGGAACAGAGCAGATAATGCAGATGTTGCAGACAGTAAAGGCTCAACAATAGGACGCTTTGTCATGCGCGACTTCTGATAAATTCCATCTACCAGAAATTGCTTATCGATACAATTTCCATAGCGTAATGTCGTCTTCCTTTATCTTCGAAGAGCTGTTTTATGAGACTATCCCTGTTGGGGGAAAACAGGAGAACGAGGGAGTCTTGCCGTTATGTGGGGTGAACTTGGTGGGGCATGGTGGGCGCAGAATGAGCTTATCGATTTCCATAGTGCATGGGCTTCCTTTTCCCAAAAGAACTGTTTTATAGGGCTGGATTGTTGGGAAAAGTAGGGTGGAGAGGGAGTCTTGCCGTTATGTGGGGTGAACTTGGTGGGGCATGGTGGGGCAGAATGGGCTTATCGATTTTTGTAGTGCATGGGCTCCCTTTTCTTAAAAGAACTGTTTTGTAGGGCAGTGTTGTTGGGAAAAGTAGGGTGGAGAGGGAGGCTTGCTGTCATGTGGGGTGGAGAGCATTGGGGAGAATGCTGGTGCTAAATGATGAGAGAGCATTGAGGGGATAAGTGCTTATGGGGCTGTTTTATCTGAAAAATTTGATTTTATTGTTTAAAAAAAGAAAAGGCTAATGTCATGGATCAAGAACACTTAACGCCGGCAGAACAAAATCAATTAAAACAAGATTTTCTGGTCTCAACACAAGAGGGAGAAGATGGTGAAATTGCAAGAGAAGAAAAAACTCTTGAAGATAATTTCCAAGGGCAAGTGCATCAACAACAGTCCTCTTCGCAAAAGGCTGGAAAAGAGGTTCAAGGGGGAGAAGATGTTCCACCAGATCCACAAAAAGACTTTATAGGCTATATGCAATGGTTGGGAAAAACACTCCAAAAACAAGGGCTTTTACATGAAAAACAACAGCCTTCTCTTGCTCGCGAAGCAGAACAGTTGCATGCATTTTTTCAGCAGTCTGTTGCCAGTGTTAAACAAAAGCATCATGATTTTGATCAAGCAGCTGATTTTATTTATGAAACGCGGGCTAAACAGTTGGCAGCTTGTGCTTCGCTCTATCCTGAGATGGCAGATCCCCAAAATATTGATGCGATAATTGGTGATGAGTTGAAGCAGATCTTGCGCGATTGTGCGCAAAAAAATCAAAATCCGGCTGAAGTGATTTACTCTATTGCACAAAAAATTGGCTACACAAATGTTCCCAATAACATGGGTGAAAATTTACAGGAAAGACACAATTCTGCACGTACTCTTGCTGCTTATAACGGCTTGACGCCAAATGGGCCGATTTCTTTGGATATGCTTGATAAAATGTCAGAAGCAGAGTTTAGCGCTTGGGTTGCTGATCCTAAAAATAAAGCCGCTTTTAATCGTTTAATGGGGGGAAGAGAATTTTAAAAACAAGAATGTGGCAGGTGTTTTTTGCGGGAATGTTAAGAGGCTTTTGGCGCAGAAGAATGCGGGGGAGTGTTTTTTGCGGGAACGTTAAGAGGCTTTTGGCGCAGAAGAATGCGGGGGAGTGTTTTTTGCGGGAACGTTAAGAGACTTTTGGCGCAGAAGAATGCGGGGGGATTTCTCACAGCACGGATGTGGTGAGGAGAGCTCTTATAAGGGGGAGGCAGACGCTAACAGAAATTAGATAAAACTCACAAACAACCTATTCACCATTTGAAATGAAATGTGGTGTTTTAACAACCGGCGCTTTGCCGGGTTTTTTATGTCAATAAAACTTTTAGAGGACAAAATGACTGTAACTTATATCGGACTTAATGACCCAATGGCAGTGCGCACATGGTCTAAATTACTAAACCAAGAAGTCTCAAAAGCACTTCCAATTGCACCGTTGATTGGAAATGATTCAAACAGTATCGTACAATTAAAAGATGAAACCACGAAAGCAAGTGGGGATGCTATTAGCTTTAATTTGCGTGTGCAGTTGCTAGGCGATGGGGTGAGCGAAGGGCAGACATTGGAAGGCAATGAAGAAGCTTTACAGTTTCTCAATGATCGCTTGGCAATTAATGAACTCGTTCATGCCGTGCGTGTCAAAAATGAGGGAACGATTGATCAACAACGAATTCTCCATGATTTGCGCACCGAGGCAAAAAATGGTTTGGTTGATTGGTATGCAGATCGTCTGAGTATGATGTTCTTCATTCAAGTTTGCGGGTATACCGCAAAAACAATTAACTTTGAAGGACGCACGATTACCCTTAAACCAGTTCATTATGGGTTTAATGCGCCAACGGCACCAACCAATAAACGTGTGGTACGTCCTAATGATAAAGCAAAAGATGAGGACTTAAAAGAAGACGATGTTTTTGATCTCAGCTTGATTGATAAAGCAGTTGAACGGGCTAAATTGGCAAATCCTAAAATTAGACCTGTGCGGATCGATGGGGAAAATGTTTATGTGCTTTATCTTCATCCAACCCAAGTGACACAATTGCGAACCAATACTGATGCGGGGCAATGGCTCGACATTACTAAGGCAATCTATAGTGGAAGTCGTATCAAAAATCCGCTCTATGATGGGTCTTTGGGCATGTATAATGGTGTGGTTTTGCGCGAAGCTGAACATATTACCGAAGGGGTCGAAGCTGGAACCGCTAACAAAGCTGTACCAAATGTGCGGCGGGCTGTTCTGCTTGGTGCGCAGAGTGCTGTGATTGCTTTTGGTAAAGATCGAGGGGCGACACGCTATAAATTGGTGGAGGAACTCTTCGACTATGAAAGAGAATTCGGGGTTGCGGCAAAAACCATTATTGGGATGAAAAAAACTTGCTTTACCTTGCCAGGAAGTACGCAAGGGGCTCAGGATTTTGGCACTATCGTCATCCCAACTTATGGAGCACCCGCTTAAAGCGAACGCTTGCTCTCTTCCCCCAACAAGAGGGATCTGTTGGGGGAAAAATTTAAAATGCTTCCAGAAACAAGGACAGGCTTATGACCACTTTATCCACTGATCCCCAAAATCTAAACCTTACACATTCAGACCATTCTAAAACTTTTGCTTATATGGTCGCGCTTATTCAAGATGAAATTGACGATACAACAGCGGAATATTCCCTGCAAATTCAAGATTCAATTTTTACGGCTTTGCGTTTGTGTGAACGCGAACCCTTTTTCTTTAATGAAAAAAGAGAAAGGACGTTTAAAACACAAAGTGGTAAAACATGGTATGGGCAAGAAGAAGGGGTTTTTATTGAAGCAGAAAAGAGTTTGGAGGGCGTCTTTTTAGTAACAAAGAGTGCAACACCAACAAAGTTGTTCTTTAAGCCCTTGGAAGTGTTGCATCAACAATATGGTATGCATCCTGCGCTAGGAACGCCATTCTTTTATACCTACCTTGATCAAAAAATAGGACTCTTTCCAACACCAGAACATCTGGAAACTGTACAGCTTTCTTATGCTCCTGTTCATTTTGCCGATGAACAGCTGAAAGAGGATGATAACCCTTGGTTGATTTATGCTTTTGATCTTATTAAAGCACGAGCAAAATATGAACTTTATAAAAATATCCTTAAAGATCCTGAATATGCCGCCGTTTCTTTCAGAGATTTTCAAGAACAGCTTCAAGCTTTGCGCATTGAAACATCGCGCCGAAAAGGTTCTTCAAAGATTCGCCCAATGCGTTTTTAAAAGACTTTTTTCCAAATCGTTTATGGCTGGCGTTGAAGGTTGGTTTGGCACTGGTGGCTGGTTTGTCACTTATGGCTGGATACACGCGTTGGGTGTTGATGGTGAAGGGCTGGTGGATGGCGTTGGGGTGGCCATTATTGATGGTATCGTTTTTTTGGTGCGTTAAACAACTTGAGGTTGTTTATTTTGTTGAATTTTATGCCTTTAGAGTTTTAAGAGCTTTTGTGGTTTTTTATCCATAAACCTTTGTATTTTGAATGGCACTGAGCTTTTCAAAGATTTTATGGGGGGCTCTTGATGGCTCTTTCCCCCGTCATTGTGGGGGGTGATGTGATTGCGGGCAGTTGATTTTGGTTTGGCGCTGGTGGATGGCGTTGGGGTGGCCATTATTGATGGTATCGTTTTTTTTGGTGCGTTAAACAATCTAAGGTTGTTTATTTTGTTGAATTTTATGCCTTTAGAGTTTTAAGGGCTTTTGTGGTTTTTTATCAATAAGCCTTGGTGTTTTGAATGGCACTGGGCTCTTCAAAGATTTTATGGGGGTCTTGATGGCTTTTTTCCCAATCGCTGATTATCGACCCGATGTGGCGGATATCAATGGAATTTTTACCGATGAACTTGTTAATGTGCTCCCGGCGGATGGCTCCTATATCCCTATGCCAAGTTTTGAACCTTTATCAGAGCCTTGTCCGGAGCCAATCTTAGGCACTCTTGCGGTTAAAACAAAAAATGGGGTTTCTATTATTGTCGGGACAAGAGATAAAATCTACTTGCTTGATAATACAACAATGAACTGGAAAGATATTAGCCAAAAAGGAAAACCTTATCTGGCTAATGTTGATGCTCCGTGGTCTTTTGCTTTGTTTGGTGATTTTATCATTGCTGTGAATGCCAATGATAAACCACAAGTGATTGATATTAATCATGATAAAACATTTAGAAATTTAGGAGGAAATCCACCACAGGCAGGGATTGTTCGAATCTGGGGAGATTTCGTTTGTTTGATGAAATTAACCGAAAATCCAAGACGGGTTCATTGGTCTGGATTAAATGATGCTGAATTTTGGACCGTGGGAAAAAAAAGTTGTGATTATCAAGATTTTCCTGATGGCGGATTCGTCCAAGGGGCAACGGAGACAACAAATCCAATTATCTTTATGCGTTCTGCAATCTATGCTGGTTCTTTTATTCCTGGCTCTAAGATTATTTTTAGTTTCCAAAAAATCCACGATAAACGAGGCGCAAAAAATGCTGAATCAATTGTTTGTAGAGGCGATTTAGCATTCTTTGCCGATGAGGGCGGGTTTTATCAAATAACAAATGAGGGACAGATTATACCCATTGGGTTCGAAAAAGTCGATCGAACGATGACCGCAAAATCAAGGAAGGATAATCTGTACACTCTGTCTGCTGCTATCGATGGGGTGTATAATCGTGTTTATTGGATGGTTGATTCTGATGAGAACCTTCATAAACGTATCTTGCTCATTTATGATTGGGGATTGCAAAAATGGACAAAAGCTCTCGTCGATATCAAAATGATATTGCCTATTTTCTTAGCAGGAACAACCCTAGAAGGTCTTGATTTTGTGACTAAGAATATTGACGATTTGTCCTTTTCTCTCGATAGTAAAGCTTGGAAAAATGAATCGCCTATTCTGGGGGCATTTGATCAACAGGGGAGACTGGGTTCGTTTTCTGGGGGTCCTATGGCTTGTGTCGTGACATCACAAGAAATGGGGCAGACAAATGGCATGATAACACGGGTGAAAAATATTATGCCTCAAGTCAATAGTGGAAAGTTTTATTTGTCTGTGGGAATGCGCTTTCGACAATCTCTTGAAGAGGAAACTGTTTGGTTGCCAGAAAAACAGCCCTCTTATAATACTGGACAAATTCACTGTCGTGCAAGGGCACGGTTTTATCGCTTTAAATTGCGTATTCCTGAAGGGGTGAATTGGACTCATGTCACTGGATTTGATGTGGAATTGACGCGGGCCGGCATGCGATAGGCATGCCCTTTTGTAATACCATGCGATAGGCTCAAGCCTCTATTATTAAAGAACAAATGCCCCATAGGCTTCCCAAACCTTTATAAACAAAGGCACAATGCGATAAGCTGTGTCTTTATAATATGAAGAACAAGGTGGTGCGTTATGTTTCATGCTTTTCTGCGATAAAGGAAAATAGGCTGCACCATGGTTTATTTTTATAAAGAAAAAAGTTCCCTCTTTGTTGTGACAAAGGGATGATGGGGCTTTTTTTCTTTTATTGTGCGGGGGGCATGGAATGCGTGAAGTATGCATGGGGATGCGTATTGCTCAAATGAGGGAAATGACAAAGCTAAAAGAGCTAAAATTATGATGCTTGAGAGTCAAGGTTTATATTCTGCTCATCTGACAGAGCAGTGGCCATGGGGAAAAATAGCTCCCTATCAAGAGGCACTCAATGCTGCATTGAAAAAATATGCGCAGCGCTTTCCGGATGATGTTTGTCTGGAAAAAATTGCTGAAGAAATCGCTACAGGACAAGCACAATTGTGGCTGGTCTTAAAAAATAAAATCCAATTTAGTGCTTTTGCAATTACCAAAGTTGAAATAACCCATACGGGAAAAAAATGCGTCGTTCTCTCAGATCTTGCGGGAGAGGGAGGGCTGAAATTGGTCAAGTTGATTGATGAAGTCGAAAAATGGGCGCGAACAATCAATGCGGACGAAATGCACATGTTTGGAAGAACTGGATGGGCGAAAAAGCTCGCTCATCACGGATATTCTCGTAATCTTATTCAATATAGAAAGGTTCTGGGTTCATGAGTAGAAAAAAAACACCTCAAGTGCAGACAACAACACAAACAAATGCACCACCCGCTTGGGCTGCTGATATTCTTAAACAAGCCAGTGCTAACGCGCTTGGACTTTATAATAAAGGAATTGGCGGAAACGTTTATCAGGGAGAGAGAGTTGCCGGTCTTAGCGATATGACAAAAAATGCGCTAACTGGTTTACAACAAGCAGCTGGGCTCTATAATAATCCAACGGTAACGCAATGGTTGAATGCACCAACCAACAGCGCTACAAATCTTTCCGGTATGGCTAAGGGAAGCTGGATTGGAAGCAATAGCAAATTTAATACTGCATTGCAAAATGCTCTGAATAAAACATCCGATGCAATTAATCAATCGATGTCGGGAGCAGGACGTTATGGTTCTGGGGCTCATACTGGTGTGCTGGCCGATGAGTTAGGCGCCTTGGCAACAAATGCTGCGGTACAGCAATATAATCAAGATATTAATAATATGATGAACGCGAACCAGATGATTGATCGCTCTCAGAATGATCAAGTTAATGCGGCAAATAGCTATTATCAAGGACAGAGTAACGTGCAAAGCAATGCTTTGAAAGGGGGTATGATTCAAGATATAAACCGCCAAAATGTCTTAGATGCTGAACGCCAAAAATGGTCAGAAAAAGATAATCAAGATTGGAACCGATTGCAAAGCTTGTTACAGGTAGGAACACAGGCTGCTGGAAATTACGGAACGACTTCAGGAAAATCCACGACAATGCCTTCTGTGACAAAAGATCCATTGCGTGATGCGCAGCAAGTACTTGGATTGGTCGGAGGAATTTTAGGGCTTTGTGATGTGAGAGCAAAAGAAAATATTATCCCTGTGGGGCAGAAAAAGGGATATCCACTTTATACCTTTAATTATAAGGGAAATCCACAACGTTATCAGGGCGTTATGGCGCAAGACGTGTTGCGTGTGAACCCTGAAGCTGTTTATGTCAATGCGAAAACAAAGTTATTGCATGTTGATTATGACAAAATAGGCCTGAAAATGGAAAAAATGAAAATGGAGAAAATGCCGGCATCTAAAAATAAAATTGCGGCTTTCTTTTCTTCATTTTTTGCTCGTTTTCCCTTTTTGAAAAAAGAGTATCTTCTATGAGCTCGATTTATGATTGGTCAATTGTTGCATCAGAAAATGCTTATGTCGACGAGAATATAAACTGGGCAGAAGGGCAACCGCCAAGCACAGTCAATGATAGTGCTCGCGCTATGATGCAACGCATCAAAGAATATTTGTTGGATAATGGGGGCGGGATTGAAACACAGTTTACTGTCGATGTGGAAAATGAGAGAACGTCACTTCGTTTGGCAACAAAGTCTTTTTTTGAGACTTATATGGATGGCATTGTTGTGCGCTTTAAAGCACAAGGCGTCAACAGAGGAATAACAAATATTTCTTTAAATCAATTGCCGCCAAGACCAACTTATATGGCAACGCCAGAGGGTATTATGCCTTTAAAGGGCGGGGAAATTCAAAAAGGGGGGCTTTATGAAGTCGTCTATACGCGTGATATTGCCGGAAAAAATGCTGATGGCTGGTTTTTAACCAATCCTACTATAAAACTTCCTGAAATTCCGCCCTTTCCTCCTTTGCCTGAAACTTTTTCTTCTGGATTTATCGGGACTTTTGCTACAGAAAAAATACCCTCTGGATGGTTACTGTGTGATGGTAAAGAATATTCGCGAAGGAACTATGCTAATCTCTTTGCTGTTCTGGGAGAAACATGGGGAAAAGGAAACGGGAGAACAACATTCAATGTTCCCGATTTGCGTGGAATGTTTTTACGGGGGCTCGATAGTGGAAAAGAAATTGATAAAGGACGTCGCTTGGGAAGCCGACAAGAAGAGTCTTTTCAATCCCATACCCATGAGGGAAAAACAGATTCAACAGGTAACCACCAGCATAGTTATCCAATGATTGAAGAGGTAGTTTGGGATATGAATCACGGTGAATATTATAGAAATCTGGCTCAAATTTACAATAAAAATTTGTTGACAGGTCCTGCGGGAGAGCATGAACATAAGGTCTTGTTGCAAAAAACAGGGGGAGATGAAACACGTCCTGTCAATGTGGCGGTGGTTTATGCTGTCAAAGCCTGAGAATGAAAGCTGTGTGAGAGAAAGATAAAAATGCTTGCAAAATGTTTGTTATGAAAAAAAGTCTTATTGAATATAAAGTCTTATAGAATATATTGTGCAGAAAGTTTTGAGGCGCTTTAGAAAAAAAACTCAACTCTCTTTATTCTTTTATTTTTTGTGCTGCCTTTGTTGGATGCCTAAAGGTGAGTTTACCTATTGTTCTTTAGAGGATCAAGACAGTGATTATTAAAGGTAGGGAAAGAACAAAAAAAATTTCTTTATTCATGGCGTTTTTTGCTGAGGAATAAAGATTTTATCCCAAATGCCTCTCTCTTGTGGTATCGTGATCCATTGTTTCAAGTGCTGGGTTTAAACCGCTGCTGTGCGATGACAAAAAGCCCCTAGATAATTTTATCCTATTATAGCGTAAATACCGTCATTAAAACACTATTATTGAAGCTGGTGATATCAGTAAGATAGCTTAAAGTATTTAATACATTAGCAACTGTTCTGGGGAGGATTTGCTTGGTTAAGTATTATGCAAGTGAATCATATAAATAATGAGCAGATATGGAGCTCCTTCAGAGGAGTTGGATTGTTTACAAACCGATGTGGGGCTAAAACCTTTGTCCTTTGAGGGTGGTGGAAAGAGGTCAACGGATATGTTTATTTAAAGCGAGAAAAAGCAAAATGGAGCACTCCCTTTTTTGGCAAAGCGTGTAGGAAAAAAGCCACTCTTTGTTTTCAAAATGGGTGCACTGTTGGCAAGAGCAGCAGGTTGGCGATGCGTTGTAGTACATGGTGAGGCATTGAACTCTCTGAGATGGCATTTTGTGCTTATCAGGAAACTTCTTGAAACGGGATGAGAGTGATACGAGAAAAATCTATAAGACAATAGTTTGTTCCGTTGTGTTGTAAAATACCATTGTTTGAGATGTGGTTAAAATTTTATGCATGGGGTGTTTTTCATCTGTGCGTATTCCTAACGCAGCATTTTTTTGTAGAATAACTCTGGACAGGGGATACATTACAAGGATGCATTTGAAGGGGGAAGCCAAGTCAAATCTGTTAGATAAGAAGCCAGATTGTTTACAAACCATTGTTTATTGATTGGCATTATTTAAAGACCGGTGTGGGCTTTGTCATTTTGGGAAAGGTTGATACAGCATGCAAGGTGACATGCATTTCTCTTTGGTTTTAGGTGGTAAAATCATCATTTTAGGTGGAAAACAGAGTATAATCTAAAAAAATACCTTGTAAAAATTTTCGATGAGGAATTTTTTTCAAAAGCTTTTCATATGGTTGTCTGAGGTTGTCTGAGGTTGTCTGAGGTTGTCTGAGGTTGTCTGAGGTTGTCTGAGGTTGTCTGAGGTTGTCTGAGGTTGTC
>NZ_JBHIRI010000009.1:8736-16777 GCF_042197005.1 Bartonella sp. AA78NXGY | reverse complement strand
TGAGAAATGCAAGAGCCGTACAACGAAAAAAGAGATGCAAATGCCTTAATACGCGTTTAGCTTATCAAAAAGGGGGATATAATGGCACTTTTTCCATTTTCTATTTCTGATATTGATGATCCGGAATGTATTCGTGTGGTTCTTTATGCTAGCGGAAGAATGGGACATGCTCCTTTAAACGCATTGTTGAAGAAAGCATATGAAGATATTACAAAAATTGCAAAGCGCATGGATGCTTTAGAAAAAAAATTAAATGCTCTAGATCTTATCAATGTCGAACAGAAAAAAAATGAGAAAGAAGAGAAGCAAGACAGTATTAATAGTGTTGTGAGTGGTGGAATAACGACACCAAACAGTTTTGTGAGCGCACCAGAAATTAAAACAGAATCATCGTCCGTTGGAGACATATTTTTTTCTCCAATATACGAGGCGCCAAAAATAGACTACAGCTCTTTTATTTCAAAATTTACAGCACATAAGCCGCTAGAAATACACAGTAGTGTTACTCAAAACATCAGTGTTGAGCATTCTAGAGAGATTTCTTCTTTGTTAGATAAGGAAAAATAGAAAAGAGTGATCATAACAATATGTATGGGGTGAAGCTATAGATCAGATAAACCTGATTTATATCTTCGGTGGAGCCTGAAATTGCACTTTGTTTGAGATGTTAAAAAATGGTAAAAATTGATAGAGAAGCGTTGTTGCTGGATAAGTTGATCATGCGTTGTTGGGGAGAGTAGGGCGCATATTGAAATCTAAGGGTAAGTTTTTAAAGCCTACAGAGTAAGGAGCTATGCCCAAATAGAAACGCATGGCAAAAGAAGCTTTAAAAAGATAAAAAATCTTGCAATCATTTTAAAAAGCTTTTGGATAGAGCGTTTGATGATTTTAACTCTATAAATAATTTGCGGTTTTTACGCTTTTTTAAAAGAGAAAAAGTGCAGTTCCTCGCAATTTTAATTTGTTAAAAATCCCATAAAAAGAAAATGTTAATTGCCAAAAGGACAAAAGCAGAAAAATGCCTATAAAAAAATCATGCGTATCGTTGTGTCTTTTCTTATAAAGAAGAGAAATGCTGTACTGTTGGAGCAGGCTTGAAGGCTAACGTTTCACTTGTTTTCTTATCAGACAAGATTGTACAAGCGGTTGTTGATTTGTCTTATCCTGTTTATGCTGTAAAGACTGTCCTTTCAGGTGTGATGATATAAGGCAAGTCTCTTTGTAAGAGCTTCCATGATACAAAAAGTGTTTTTTAAAGGGCGTGGCAAATATTTAAGGCAGGCTTATTTGTTGAGCTTTAAGTTTAAATCAATCACATGTGAGAAAGCCAAATGGACCCCACTGCAATCTGGGCTGTTGATAAATCAGATTGGGTGAAGAATCTTCATCTTTTGAAGTGGTGAATGTAAGTTAAGAAAAACCAGCTTTTACAAGCGTAAAAGAACGGGTCTTATTATAATTATGGACTTAAATCATGTGTGTTTTTTCATGGATTATATTGAGATAAAGCTACAAAGTATTTTGATTTATTTGATACGTTTTTATTTTAGAAAGTGTATTGTTATAAACAGCTCTCCTCAATACGAATGTATCATTATTTATACTCTTTTTGGATATTTTTATAAATATAATTAAAAAGCTTGCAATACTATACGTTTTGTGTATAAGTATTTATTATTGATTTCTTTTGTATTTTATTTAGTTATATCTCTATTCATAAGCCGCGCCTTTAAATGGTGCGGCTTTTTTTACTTTCTAATAACAGGGGCGCTATATATTTGTTATTGAGATGGCTTTGGATATTTTTCTCATTATTGTATTTTGTGATTTCATTTTGCAGTGAAATCTTTAAATTCTTGTGTGTTTTATCCCAATAGGGAAGATTCAAATAAAAATGCAGGCGTCTGGGGTTGGTTTCTTTGCTTTGGTTGGGGGGCGTTGAATAGTTAAAGAATCTTTGTGATTGTTTGACGGAGAATGATATGAGGTGAAGCATAAAATGGTGGCGCATTTGAAGGGCCATTATCATACATGCCAGCATGGTCAAAAATGCAAATGTGTCTTTAACAGTGTTTGTTGATCTCGATTAGAAAGTCCATTCTTTTTTGTTAGGAGTTTTACATCTATAATCTCTTATCTTGTTTTAGCGACTGCTTTTTGAGGGGGCGGTAATAGAAGGCGTATAAGATTTTATATATGAAGTGTTTGTGTGGTGAATAACGGTAAATCCATTGAGCACTCCCATCTTTACGCTTATGTAGAGGCAAGCCCGCACCATTATTGTATTTTCTAGCTCCCAATATTTACGACAGCCTTGGTTCGTGAGATGCTTCATAAGAGCCATATGCCTTTCTTATACAGTTTTTAATCCACATGCTAGCTCCGCTTGTAACTTGTAAGCAACATGGTTTTGATTGTTTCAATAGAAAACAAACTTCGGATGAGAGAATCCTATGGTGTTCGGGTTTCTCATTCAACATGTAAAACAATAAATATTCTTTATAAATCAATATGATGTGTCTTAACAAAGACGAATTGTTTATAGATCCGCATGGATGAAGAATCTTCGTCTTTAAAAGTGGTGAGAGAAAATCATCAGCCCTATTTTTTCATAAAGGGCATGAGAAAAGTGTTTCATAAGAATTATATACGATAAGAATTATACGGTAAAAAAGAGAGTCTTTTGACATAAGAGTCTTGATCGTTTGCGGCTATAACCTGTATTGTGTACACAGATACTTCTATCATTTTTTGCTGTAAAAGCTTCTCTTGGGATATTAAAGGGTACAATCTTTATGGAAAAAAGAATCCGAGCAAGACAAAAGGCTTATTTCAAAAGATTATATCGCAAGATTGCTTTTGTTTGCATAATACTTTTTTGTATAGTGTTTTTGTGTTTTGTTGTTGCAAAGGTGGTTAGTTATTTTTCTTCTCATAAAAAAGTAACACAACAAGCACCCGTTGAATTGGTTATTCCTGTTTTTGATCTACGCGTATATTGCAAGGAAATTTCTGCCTCCGTTATGCCCGATATGAAAAGAGAGGTTTATCAGCATTGTCTTAATTTGGAAAGTGAGGCCTATTTTGCTATTCGTGAAATGTGGGATAAGCTTTCTGATAGTGCTAAAAAACAATGTTTGACGAGGGTCCGTCCTGGGGATGGAAATTATTTTCTCTTACGAGACTGTTTTCTGAATGAAAGAGAAAATAAAACAGGCAAAAGGCGCAATTACTTTTAAGTTTTTATATGGAAAGTTAAAAGGATGCGAATTTTGATAAAAAGATAAAAGCCTCTTAAATGACTATCTGCCTCATGACCAATAGCAGCTTGATTTATTTATCTTGTTATATCGCACTTCTTATTTAAGGTGTGGCGACATAAGGTATGGATGGCCTCCTTGAAATGTTTAAGGGGGCGTGGTGGAGTTTCAGGAGGATTTGTTGCGCTTTTTTAAGGGAAATAACGAGTGTGGGAAATCCATTTCGTAATGGTTTTGGTGAATGGTATAATGGTAAAACCATCATGAAATGTATAAAATTTATAAAGCAAGTTCATCTTTATGGTTTAAACAAAGAATAAGCCGGTACTATCTCACACTTTGCTCGCTCCCAATGGTGCCTCTCGACAGCCCCTTAGCCTTAGAGAGGGTTCATAAGAGGCACTTTTAGTCTTTTTTATTGTTTTTACTCCACGCAGGTTTTCCTACGTGTAACATGCAAGAAAAAGAGATTGATTCAACAGCAAACAGATTGAGGATGAAAAATCCTACGGTATTAATTTTCTTACTCAACACAAAAAATATGAATTATCATTACAAATCAATTTAGTGTATGAATTTTATAAGTATTTTCATTGTTAACAGACCAGTGTGATTTGAGAACCTTCATTCTTTGAGGGTGTAAGTCAATAGACATGACAAAAATGAGTAAAAAACATTCCTTTTATAAACATTTACGGCTTCTTCATGCGTAAAGCGCTGTGCTGGGTTTAAAAATGTGCTTGTTTTATAATTCTAGTTTTCTTTATCAGAAAAGATAAGTAAGGAAATACGTTAGGCCATTCTTATTGATAGGCTTTGAGGAGGGTATTTTTTTGAGAAGAAGCTGATTTTTAAAAAAGTGTGACATATTGGTCGTTTTTTTCATAATTTGATATTTTTTTGTATTTAAATATTTTGTTTTTAAGCTCAATTTGTTATAAATAAAAACTGTGATTAACTTAAAAACTCTATGGGTTAAAATAAAAATTGATAGTATCATTGACTTGTTTGGGAAAGAAGATTGATCTCTTGGTGATTATAGGGCTTGAATAATACTTCGTGTTAATCTATCTATAAAAGTTAAGAGGTTTTGTGAGGCGATCGTGGATTATCGCTCGCAAGGGGTTGCTTTAGCGATGAAGAGAGGCTATATTTATAAAATAAAGAGGTTCGCGCAGTGACTCGTTGGGATGGAAGTGCTTGTGAGTTAAATGCACGAGGGGGTAGAGAATATCGGCGTTTTTAGGAGCGGTGGTTTTAGAGCAAAAAAGGAAGCTTCTACTATTCTCTGGCAGGAATTTTTTCTTTGTCGGGTGTGTTATATGTGTGTTTTCCTTTTTGTTTTCCACAAGATAATTATTTTTTTTAGTGAAATATGGTTTATTTTAAAAAAAACACTTGGCATTTTACGTGAACATCATTAGGTTTCTGCTGTTTGACAGAGAAAAAGGGAATTTTTGATTTACGATTTCCCTGCTGTTTTGTGATTTTCAAGAAAATATATGCTTTTATCAATATCAGTAGGGTTCGTTTGAGTGAAATAAACGCGGATAGCTTGATAATCGTATGTTAAACATGATCAGCATTATCAAAAGATAATGTAATGAGGAAGCGTCAATTAAGACACACATAAGACAAACACTCCAAAAAGGGATAAAGATGAGGCCACAACAAAATAGACGGGTACGCGGTCGCAATAATAACAATAATGGTAATAACAATAATAATCGTCGCGGTCCTAATCCGTTGTCTCGCAATTATGAAAGTAGCGGTCCGGATGTTAAAATTCGCGGGAATGCTCAGCAAATTGCCGATAAATACATAAGCCTTGCGCGTGATGCACAAGGTGCAGGTGATCGTGTTATGTCGGAAAATTATTTACAACATGCCGAGCACTATTTGCGTATTATTTTAGCAGCAGCTGGGCAAATGTCTCAATCGGTTCGGCGTGATGAAAATCGTGGTGATGAAAACGAAAATCGTGATGAAAACAATGGGCAAGAATGCGGTGAAATAAATCTTGATGGTGAAAAAAAGGATGCTGTCGAGGGTGATACAGATGTATTACAAATGTCGTCGCAAAAAAATGGCAATGGCCAATATGATAAAGCGCAAAATGGGGATGCGCGTGAAAACGCTTTAGAGGCTCTATCGGATGAAAAAACAGATCAAGAGCACTGCCTCTCTGAGAAAAATGTTGAACCTGTCAAAAAAATACGTCGTTCTCCTCGTCGACGTACTGTACGGACTCAAGATGAATCATCTCTTGAGCTTTCACTTACAACAGCAGAAAGCTCTAGCAATGGAGATGCATCAACAGCAACAAAAACAGCAACAAAAGAGGATTCTTCTTTGCCTGGATTAGGTGAGGGGATACAGAGAAAACCACGCCGTCGCCGAGTGGTCAATCTTGAGGCAGAGGAAAATGTTTAAACCTGAAGGGTGCTGTGTAAGCGCGCTTGTGTGGTGATGTTATTGGTATCATGATAATAAATTATAATATGCTCAAGAAGCTTCTTGCGCTTTCCTTGAGTTTTCACGGGGCTGTATTGAGACTTAACGAAGGCTGTTGACAGAAAAGATTGCCTCTTTGCTGAGATTTAAGTAAGGGGATACAGGGGAAGATGCGTCGTCGCTCAAGTGGTCAATCTTGAAGCAGAGGGAAATGTTTAAACCTGAAGGGGGTGCTGTATAAGCGCTTGTGGTGATGTTATTGGTATCATGATAGTAAATTATAATATGCTCAAGAAGCTTCTTGCGCTTTCCTTGAATGTTCACGGGGCTGTATTGAGACTTAACGAAGGCTGTTGACAGAAAAGATTGCCTCTTTGCTGGGATTTAAGTGAGGGAATACAGAGAAAACCACATCCGTGTATTTTAAGAGGCAGTTCTTTTATGAAGAACGCAATGTCGTTGTTTTATTTAATTCACACGTATATTCAATGTATTCATGCCCATTTCGCACTGGTGTTCATGAATTCTATCATGTGAAATCCATCGGTTATCTTTGCT
This sequence comes from Bartonella sp. AA78NXGY, assembly GCF_042197005.1. NCBI lineage: Bacteria > Pseudomonadati > Pseudomonadota > Alphaproteobacteria > Hyphomicrobiales > Bartonellaceae > Bartonella > Bartonella sp. AA78NXGY. The sequence continues at coordinate 10,505 of NZ_JBHIRI010000009.1, read as the reverse complement.
TAATAAAAGATGTAAACTGGGCGTTATTGCTTTAATTTTCAATGTTGCAACAGTTCTTCTTTTGATACCTGATCATTCATAAGAGGTATTTTATTCATCCATTTCCTTGCTGGGATATGTGAGGAAATGATTTTGATTCAGTTTTTTACGAACAGATTTGAAAGGGAGAATCTTACAGTATTTGAGGTTCTCATTTGACATGCAAAATAAATCATCACTATAAATTAATATGTTGAATTTTTGCACTCAAGAAGAGGTATTTCTTGCACGTTTATTAGCTTTTCCCAAGTGATGTCATTTTCTTAAAATGGGAATGCGTTGACAGAAAGGTTTCTTCTTTTCCAAGATTTAAGTGAGGGGATACAGTAAAAAACGCGCCGTCGCCCGTGTGGTGGATATTTAAGACTTATCACATTAATTTATAATAATAATTCATTGTTTTGAATGTTAGGTGAGGGCCCCTAAACCCCTAGAATTCTCTCATTTCCAAATTTGTTCCATGTTGGATCAACAAAAACCATTCGCTTGCACGTTGCAAACGGGGAGAGCCCGTGTGGATAAATTTGTATAAGAAGGAATAAAAATGGCTCTTATGAACTCTCTCTAGGGCCAAGGATTGTGGGCAACATCCACGAGTTGGTAAAGCGTGTGATAATGCCGGCTTGCAGAAAATGTTTAAACCTTCAGAATGCTATGTCAGCGCTTATTGATGTTAGTTTTCTTAATGAGGCATTATCTTCGCTCTCTCTTTTGTTGTTTCAACAGAAAGAATGGAGACAAGTGCACCGGTATGATAATTGTAAATCATAAATTTTGTTTGTCCATCAGGGGTTAAAACTTTCAGTACAATATTGTGTTCTGAGAGGCTTTGCGACAAAATCTGTGTTTTTTCCGGTAGAGAGAGCGTATGATGGACAACGTGTGGGTTTTTGCTGAGAGAGGAAGATAGCTCTGTTTGTTTTGGCGCTGATCCGGTTTTTATCACTTTATAAACAATTAAAAACAGTACGGTTAGAATAAGGAAAAGCGTTATTAAAACGGAAATAATCATTAAACCCATAAGTTTTTTTCTCACTCGTTCTACGGCAGGGTCTAAAGGGAGATCTTGAGGCGGAGAATTTTGCTCTGTGTGATGGTCTTTTGAAGGGTGCATTCGCTTATTATCCATCATGTCTTCCATTGATTATTTTTTTGAGATCTGATGGGTTTATGCTTTTAAAGTTTTTTGTGCAAGAGGTTTGTGGAAGAAGAACGCAAAAGAGGAAGCGATGTTGGTAAAATATCTTCTTTGTGGACTGTAGACAGCTTGTCCTTTACGTTTTGGCTTTTAAGAAGAAAATTTCCACGGTTTGTTACAGACCAGATCAAGTTTACTTCTTGTTGATGTAAACTGGGTTGTACGTTTATACATTGAGCAAAAATTTGTTGTCCATAAAGTGCAAACTTTTTTGTGGACGGTATCATGGCTTGTTCACAAGCTTGAGCTGTTGGGTAAGTTTTAACCATTGTATTGTTCGAATAGCAACTGTTAAAATCATCCGTACATGAAACTAATAAGAGGATAAAAACAAGGGGATTCATCAATTATTTTCCAAATGACAGGTTGACAGAGCGGACTCCAATTTGTCAGCCTAGGGACTTCTTCACTGTTAAACGCTTTCAAAGTTTTTTAGTTCCCCTTTGAGATGGGTTTTCCCCTTTGAGATGGGTTTTCCCCTTTGAGATGGGTTTTCCCCTTTGAGATGGGTTTTCCCCTTTGAGATGGGTTT
>NZ_JBHIRI010000009.1:0-8636 GCF_042197005.1 Bartonella sp. AA78NXGY | reverse complement strand
TCCCCTCTGAGATGGGTTTTCCCCTTTGAGATGCGGGTTCTATAGTGAATTAATCAAAGTCATTGGCTTGCACGTCATAAAAGGGTGTGTGTGGGGGCTCTATGTCGGTGAGTAATATTTGAAAAAAGACTGAAATGCCTCTTATGGACGCTCTCAAAGGTCAATGGCTGTTGTAACATGAGAGACAAATGGTATGATGATGTTCAGCTACTACTTTTATGAAGTGAAAAGGGGCATGAAGGTAAAGAAGGACGTGGCGTAACAAGGGGCGGTTTTGATGGTTCACTTTACGGGGGCTATTATATCTTATTTACACATACTGTTTTGAAATGAGCGTGGATGCGCTGGGAAATATTAAAAAAGTGCGTGAATGAGGAACACAAGTGTATCCTGTTTTAGGATGCCCTATTGTAACTGAAGAGAATATCTCCATTAAAGAATGCGATAAATAAAAGCATAAAATGTGTAATTTACATCAATTAATTGTCTTTGTCGTGGAGGCTTTAAGCCCGTAAAGCTGAAGAGTGATGATGGATATTAGCTTTACTCCTTGAAATTTCATATTCTGCCAAAATAAAATTATATACGCATTGCGAAAATTACACAAAAAGAGATGGGTAATAGGCTCGCTTTTATTTGGCATATAAAAGCTGAAACGGTTTGCTCTTTATCGTTTTGGTTTCTGTTTTAAAATATGCCGGTTATATGAGGGATGGAAGTTGATCGACAGCGGGAATGGATTTTATGTGGCTTTCAGTTCTCATCGTTAAGGTTTTGCGGAACTATTGGGGGACTATAGAGGTTGGTTTAAAGAGGTTGGAAAATATCTTTGTGCTTAATAAACAGATGAGACATTTTGCTAAAAAAGGGGAAAATTCTCTTGTTCATTGTTTAAAATGCTCTTTTAAGAAAAAATATCAAAATAAGTATCAGGAACAGAGAGGCAATAGACAATTCCTTCTTGTGTCAATTTGAGGGAAGCTGAACCATTCACGGAAATGGGAACGATTTTTTCGAGAACGGCACTACCAAAACAGGCTTTTTTATTGTTTGTGGGAGGGATGCCGGATTCAAAATTTTCATGCCAAGTGATGATAAGTTGCGTTTTGCCATTCAGTTTTGTTTCAATTTCACAGCGTACACAGATGCTCCCCTTTTCTTGGGAAAGGGCTCCAAAAGAAAGAGAATTGACAATCAGTTCATGAAAAGCCAAACCGATATGCAAAGCGGCATTGGGAAAAAGATAAGGATCGACGCCTTCAAGTGAAAAACGTTCTGTTTCTTTCATAAAATAACCTAAAGCCTGCGTTTGGACCAATTCGCGAAATTGAGCACCGCGCCAATCGGAATCAGTGATCAGATCTTGAGAATGAGAAAGAGAATGAAGACGACCTTGAAATTTTCGTAAAAAAACCTGAAGAGATTCAGTATAGCGGGCGGTTTGGCTGGCAATACTTTGAATGATCGCTAGAAGGTTTTTAGAACGGTGACTGACTTCGCGAAGAAGGATTTTAAGCACTTGTTCACGGCGGCGTAAGCCGGAAATATTGACACCGGTGGTGATAATACCAATAATGTCTTCGTTATCATTGCGGTGGCAATCAATAGAAAATTTGTACCAAATCTCTTGTTTGTTTGTATCTTCAAAACGTGCTTCAACAGTTTGCATTTTGCCACTGGCTAAAACTTGCAGTTTGATGGTTTCCATATTGTCTGCAAGGTCAAGCGAAAAAAAGTCGCTGTCACGACACCCAACCCGCCATTTATTGTGCAAATGGTGTGGCAAGTTTTCAGCCCATAAATAAACCAGATTTGTTGCCTGATAGAGAACGCAAATATCAGCACCACGAATCGCTTGCATGAGCGCACTCATATGAGATTTATCCATGGGAGGCTTTGAAAGAGGCGTAACGATCATAATTTTAAGATGTTACCCTGTTCTAAGCCGCTTTAGAAGCATTCTCTTGAAAAAATAAAGCTTGGGAAATAAGCGCTTTCACCATATCAGGGTTAAAAGGTTTGGTCACTAAAAAAGTTGGTTCTGGACGCTCGCCAGTGAGAAGCCTTTCGGGAAAAGCCGTGATGAAAATCACCGGTATACGGTCATTTTTCAAAATCTCGTTGACCGCATCAATCCCTGAACTGTTATCGGCTAATTGAATATCAGCCAAAATCAACCGTGGTTTTTTCTTATGATACATGATGACAGCTTCATCACGCGTGCGCGCTATTCCTACAACATGATGACCTAGGCTTTCTACCATTTGCTCAATATCAAGTGCAATAAGAGGTTCATCTTCAATAATCATGACTTCAGTGGCAATTTGTTGAGAAATATCAATGGATGCTTGGTTGAGAAGCTTGCGAAATTCTTTCGTATCCAGATTCATGATTTCGCTGGCGTCTTGTTCATGAAACCCTTCAACGGCAATGAGCAAAAATGCTTGGCGTGCACGGGGCGTGAGATAGGATAATTTGGCACTGGTTTTTTGTTCAAGACCAAATTGGGGCAGGGGTTCTGGGATGTTCGGTGTGGTTTGGTCAAAAAGATGGCAAAAAAGCCAATAGGTACCAATTCGGTCAGTGGAGGCTTTGGGAAAAATGGAGATGTCGGCAATGAGTGCTTCCAACATCGCTGAAACATAGGCATCGCCAGAGGATTGGCTACCGGTGACAGAGCGGGCAAAACGCCGAAGATAGGGAAGATGCGGGGCAATGCGCGTTGATAATGACATAATTTATAACTCCTTTGACCTTTCAAGCATTTTGTTGGTTGAAATTCTCAACCGATAAAAAAGTTCCTTGATTTGTATGGAACTTTTTACCGGCAGCTATATTTACAACCATAAGGCGAAAAATTCTTCGCGGTGCTACCAGTAATATATGGATTAGGGGGATGAAAAATGAACGACCGTGATGAAAAAAATCTCACTACACAATTTAGAGTTGGAGATGATCTTCTCGGGGTCAATAGCGAAATAGCACGGAAGTTACGTCAATTTTACATGGAAATTCAAGAAGAAGCACTGCCACGGTGTTTGCTTGAGCTTTTAGAGAAGTTGGAGCGCGCAGAGCAATTTGGCTTAAACAATGTGGAAAAGGTTTGAATCCTTTATGTCAAAGTGCGCGAAAAACTTTAAACAAGAACTCCTTTCTGTGTTGCCGGCTTTACGAGCTTTTGCTGTTTCTTTAAGTGGCAAGCACGATAAAGCCGAAGATTTGGTCCAAGATACTGTTATGAAGGCATGGGCTAAGCAAGATAGTTTTGAGATGGGAACTAATCTTAAAGCTTGGCTTTTTACCATTTTGCGCAATGAATTTTATAGTCAAATGCGTAAAAAGGGAAGAGAAGTTCAAGATACCGACGGCGTGTTTACTCAAAATGTCGCTGTTCATCCTGCTCAATATGGATCACTTGATTTGCAAGATTTCAAAAAAGCCTTAAATTTGCTTTCTGCCGATCAAAGAGAAGCCATTATTCTCATTGGCGCATCGGGATTTTCTTATGAAGATGCTGCGGCTATTTGTGGTTGTGCTGTTGGAACCATTAAAAGCCGTGTGAGCAGGGCGCGTAATCGATTACAAGAACTTCTTAAAGTCAATGGTGAGTCTGATTATGGTCCTGATTCTTACTCAGCTGGAAGTACATTGTGTTCATTTAACGGCTAAAAAAGCATAATAATTATGATTGATAGCCTTGTTTTTTTTATTCCCGTTATAGCTATTACAGTAAAGTCAGTATCTGAGGGAATTCAGAAGTTTGGCGTGTATCCTTAGGAACACAAGAAAAGCCTGTATAAAACTTTCTCACGGGCTTTAGGTTTTATGTTCCATAAGGTTGCCTTCCTTTGTGCTGAAAAATGACGACTTTCAAGTTCGCCAATGGACATTCTATGACAACAAAAACAAATTTGATGCCTCAAATGCCTTCTTCTGATGCAACGATATCACGCTGGCGGTGGGGTGCGATTGTTGTTTCTCTTGTTATGGCTCTTTTGGCATCGGTTTTTATTATGTTGCTTTCAAATGCCGTTGATCGAGAAGTCGCACAGTTGAATACAAGTTCAGAATTGCGCGAACAGGCTGATTTGGTCCTTATTAGCCTGATTGATATGGCTGTTGCTGATCGCAGCTATGCAAAAACGCGCAAGGCGGAAGATAAAATACGTTTTGAAAATGCAGAGCGGGAGTTGGGGAATATTCTCGACTATATCGCACTTATTGTTTATGCGCATCCGCAGTGGTATAAATGGTTTACGGCTTTTAAAGAAGAGGTTGAAGCACGAAAAGCCTTTATGAATGCCCATATGCGTGCTCTTGATGCGATTCCTGAACAACCTTCTCAACCTTCTCATGCGGACTCTTTGGAAGTATCAAAGATTCCTGTAGCACGTTTAGCTCAATTGATGACAAGCTTTATTAATGGGGATGATGTGGTGCGACAAAAACAGCGTGAGGGTATCGCATTGATGCGGGCGGCTTTGACATTGGCGGCTATTGTTTCCGTTGTGAGTACCTTTATTTCTGCCTATTTTGTTATTAATCGTTTTCATCGTGATATGCGCTCTTTAAAATTGTATCAATTGCTGCTTCATAGTGAAAATATCGCTCTGGAAGCCCGCGTGAAAGAACGAACACAAGAATTAGAAAGAGCACGTAATCACGCTGAAAAAGAACGCCAACGGGTTGAAATATTGTTGCAGGATGCAAGCCATCGCATTGGCAATTCTCTTGGGACGGTGTCTTCTTTGTTGGGGCTCCAGTTAAACCGGAGCAAAAATGAAGAGGTGCGTGCTGTTCTAGGGGCTGCACGTGATCGTATTCAGACAATTTCTACAGCACATCGTCGTTTGCGCTTAAGTGATGATATGGAAACGACTTTATTGGCAGAGTTTCTCAGCTCTGTTGTGCATGATGTCGAATTGGCAGTCCCTTTTGAATTGCGTGAAAACATCACCATTCACACCAACTTTAAAGATTGTCGCCTGTCTTCAAGAGATGCGACAACACTTGGAATTATCCTTGGTGAACTGCTGACAAATTCCTTAAAACATGCCTTTCCTGATCAACGGTCTGGTCATATTTATATCTCCTTTGGTCCCCAGAAAGATGGACAATTGATGCTCATTGTAGAAGATGATGGCGTGGGAATGAAAAGCCAAACTTTAAAACAAAAAACAGGACTTGGTCGTGTGGTCGTGGAACAGCTCTGTATGCAATTTGGTGAAAAACCTCTGTTTGAAACTTCTGCTTTAGGAGGCACAAAGATTGTCATTCCTTTGCCAAAACTTAGCATGAATAGTTCAAAAAAAAGCTCTGACTGATTTTTTAAAAGGGTAAATTTTTTCTTTTCTCGTGGTAAGCTGCCTTTCATTCATCGTGAATGTATGGGGAGGGCATCTTTTCACAAGAAGAAGGAAAAATACGGCTTCAGTAGCGCGAACACAGCACCATTCATATCAGATTGTCAATTGCCTTCAAGAGAAACAACTTTGCTTCTTTATCTTTTGGTGTAATGTTTGATTTTCTCTCTTGTTGTTTTTTTGCTTTGTTGACTCCGATGATCGGCTTTCAAAGTTCTCCTTGTCTGAGAGCTTTGAAGTGCTTAAGTTAGCCTTTAAATTTATTTTGAATAAGAACTTCTTTGAGCCAATAATACTTATATTCGTAAGCTCTATTGCTTTGCAAAGAGAGAGTTTTTTCAAGTTTTGTTATTTTTTGTAAGGGCTGTGAAACTTTAAATATGGGGTGTTTTTGTAAAAGTGTGTAAGGAATATTCTTAAGGTAGAACGTGCTCAGAAAGTTCATGAAACACCGTCCTTTAGGGCTATGAACAGCATACATTCAACAAGTGGAATCTATTCAATAAAAAGCTGGATTGTTTATAGAATGATATGGGTTTTAGAATCTTCGTTCTTTAGAAAAACTCACCTTTGATTTGAGATTTTATTGCATGGCAAATAAGGACGGGCTATCGTTTTGATAAAATAAACAAGAAGAGTTAGCCTTTTGGGGTTTCATATTTTTCACTTTTCTATTGTGCGTAAACCAGAAAAGGGGAGGGCGTTTTATTTTTAATCATTGTGATGCGACCTTGGGTGGTGGCATCTTTCGGCGTATTCTTTAATAGATATTTAAAATGCGGAAATCTCTTTAAGAAAAGTAAGCGCTCAAGCATATTTTTTAGATGTTTTGAGTCGTAAAAATGCAGATGCTTTAAGTTTCTTCGGAGGGTGCTATTGGGCTGTTGATCAAGGCATCAATGTTGTTTTTTTCTTGTAGGAATGTTTGTAGGTCTTGATTGGTTAAGGCTTTGCTATCCGGTATACGAATGCGCATGGGATCAACTTTGACGCCATTGACAATGATTTCAAAATGACAATGGGGACCGGTTGCCATTCCTGTTGATCCAACATACCCAATAATTTGTCCTTGTCGTACTTTCACGCCTGGTTTGATGTCTGGTGCATAACGACTTTGGTGTGAATAACTGCTGACATATCCATTGGCATGTTGAATTTCCGTATGGTTTCCATAGCCGCCTGTTACGCCTACTCTTGTGACAATACCATCTCCTACAGCAATAATGGGTGATCCTTTAGGAGCAATCCAATCAACCCCCGTATGCATGCGGACATAGCCTAAAATAGGATGTTTGCGTGGACCAAAGGGAGAGCCAAAAATGCCATTTGGTGTGGGTTTGCGCAGCAAGAAAGGCTTTGAACTTTTCCCTTCAGAATCATAATAATCAACGCTTCCATCTTTTAATTGATAACGGTAATATTTATAAGTTGTATTCCCAAAAGTTGCACTAATATAACGAATTTCTGGATCAGCGTTCTTGGATGCTTCCTTTGCTTTCAAATTCTTTTTGCCGTTTTTGTTTTCTTTATCGCTTTGTGGTACAGCATAAAATATTTCGATCTGATCATTGGGTGTTATCGGACTTTTCATATCAATATTGGTGGCCAGCAGACGAATAAGACGATGAGAGAGAGATTGTGATATATTATGGCTTAGCAAAGCACTATAGAGTGCATCATAAGCCGTTGGTAATTGTGCGCTATTGATATAAGAATGTGGAATACCATTTTGAAAAGCCGTTTTAAGTGCTTTAGACATTTTAGGCTCTGTGCTTTCAATGAATTGGCCTTTATCATTCAGGGCAATGGTGAGAATATGATGCATTCCTTGATAGATACTTGCGCGTACGAGATGGTCTTCTTCACCAGCTTGTGTCACGATACCAATGCGTAAAAGGCTTCCCTCTTTAAGGGAATCGGAAAGGCTTATTTTTTCTAGCGTTTTTACAACCTGGTCAATTTGCTTTTTTGTATAACTGGTTTTTTTGAAAGCATCGGCTATCGTTTGTTTTTTACGAATAGGAATAATATCTTCAACATAGTTTTTCGTCAGATCGATACGGTGACTTTGAGGAGAAACGGTTACATTTTCTTGAACGATTCGAACTTCAGGGGATTCTGTGCCTTGGGAAGGGGAGGATACATCTTCTAATTTTAAAGGATCAATCAATGTGAGAACTGAAAGAAGTTCGGAGCTCTTTTCTAAAGTAAATCCAGCTTTTTGTACTTCTTGTTGTGCCTCTTCATCTGTCAATGTGTCGCTGTCATCAAAATCGAATTGATTTACCTTAAAATCATAGCTGCGTAAGGTGAGTTTTGTTTCAACCTTTGCTCCATAAATCTGCCCAGAATCTTCTTGTGGTGCGATATTTTGATTTTTCGTATCACTAGCAAGAATGCTTAAAGAATCAAATTTTGGATAGCTATATTTCTGGGGGCGATTTTCGGCTAAAGCCATACGAATCCATTCAAAATGTTGTGTTTGAATGACTTTTTCATCGCCTTTTTTTTGTAGAATCGATAATTCAAATTGACGTTTTCTGTCAAAGCTTTGCCTTGCATGGGTGGGAGAAATACGATCACCTTTATAGCCATTGGCCTCAGGGTCTTGTGATTCTGATAGGTTTTCTTGCGTAAACCATTGTGGCGGTGTTACCAATCGCTGTTGTTCATCAAGAGCCGTAAAAAGTGCAATCCCCATAAGAATGCAGGAAGTGATTCCTGTCAGAATGGTTCCCGTAAGCCAACGAGCAGAGACCTGTCGGCGCGCAGGCCGCAAGCGCTTGACGACAAGAGCAGGGTCTTGTCCAGGATCGTTTTTTTGTTGTTCGTTATCCCACATAGATTTATAAAAGTACTTTTCAATATTAAATAAAGAAAGCTAGATAGATAGATAGCTTAGCATGCTTCTACAGGAATTTGATTCTTTTTACAAATTACAGATCATGCGATTCTCTTTATACAGCAATGTCTTTATAAATCGTATCTGCGCAGAAAATTTTCTCTATTAAAGTAGTATAAAACAAGCGTTATTGTGATTAACTCATTCCTAGGCAACTTCCTATTTTTATGCATTGCAATGGGGTGCTATATTTTACTTTAAAGGCGCCATGCTCTCTTTGAACTCCTTGCTGTTTTCATGTTTTATTTTTATGAAGGCAGATTTTGCCTATAATTGCTTGTTTCCAATAATGTCTTGAAATAGGATTTTTTGTTCAATATTTTATTGGTAAAGTTTGGGTTATTTTATTTAAAAAAAAATAAAAAATGATA
>NZ_JBHIRI010000008.1:0-115095 GCF_042197005.1 Bartonella sp. AA78NXGY | reverse complement strand
CAATCGAGCAAGATGCCGACATTGTTCTGTTCGTTTATCGTGAAGAATATTATCTCAAAAATGAAGAACCCAAAGAAAGCACCGCTGAGTATAACAAATGGCAAGAGGCAATGGAGCAAGCCAAGGGTAAAGCCGAGGTTATTATAGCAAAACAACGCCATGGTCCGACAGGAATCGTTCCCCTTGCCTTTCAACCCGACTTTACATGCTTTAGTGATTTGGAAAAATAGGAGCAGAAAAATGCGTTAAAGAGAGCTTTAAATATCCTTTGAAAGGCATTTGAAGACCCTTTGAGAACATCTTTAAAACTCTTTGAGAAAAAATAAATTGGTACAAAACCTAGTGTCAAAATATACAAAACCTGCTGGCAAGCTACAACTGGCAAGCTACAGTAAGCTACACACACAACAAAAAAGTAATGGTAGCGGAGGAGGGATTTGAACCCCCGACACAAGGATTATGATTCCTCTGCTCTAACCTACTGAGCTACTCCGCCAAAATAAGCAATCATAATTGTCAATAATTACATCTTTTGCGGATATAAGGGGTAGAATAGTAAGATGTCAAGCATCGTTTTTAAGCTTTTCTCTTGTCATTCTATTTTATCCTCGATATGTAAAAGTGTAATTTTCATATGATAAAGTAAGGTAAGGCATGAAAATGGTGCCACGTGTAGCGGTTTTAGGATGCGGTCATTGGGGTGAAAATCATATACGGACACTCCACTCTCTCGGGGCTTTAGCAGCAGTTTCTGATATTGATAATGATCGTGCTGCTAGTTTTGCAACACTGTATGGTGTAGAGGTTGTTACACCAGATGATCTTTTTACTCATCGAGATATTGATGCGCTGGTATTAGCGTTGCCGCCACAATTGCATACGCAAAATGTGCTCCGTGCTGTTAAAAATGGTAAAGATGTTTTGGTGGAAAAACCAATAGCCTTGAATGTTTCTGATGCTAAACGCCAAATTCAGGAGGCTGAGGCCTATGAGCGAGTTTTTATGGTGGGTCATATTTTGCGTTTTCATCCAGCTTTTGAAAAAATGTGTGAATTGGTGAAAAACGGAGATGTGGGAGATGTGCGATATATTTATTCTCATAGATTAGGCTTTGGAAAATTTCACACACACAGTGATGCTTTATGGGATCTTGCCCCTCATGATCTTTCAATGATTTTGGCGTTGACAGGATGTGAACCTTCCGAAATTCGCGGTGAGGGGGCTGCTGTCGTTGATCAGATTTCTGATTTTTCTCATATTCATATGATTTTTCCAAATGGTGTGCGTAGTCATCTTTTTACTTCACGCTTGAGTTCTTATCGTGAGAGGCGTTTAACTGTTGTTGGAACAAAGGCTATACTCGTTTTTGATGATATGGAACCGTGGAGTCGTAAATTGGCAATGCACCATTTTGCCGTTTGGAAAGAAAATCAAGAGTGGGCTTTTAGCATGGATGAGCTGAATTACATTGATGTTTGTGAAGATTTGCCGCTTACTTGCGAATTACGGCATTTCCTTCATTGTATTGAAACGCGTCAATCACCTCGTACAAATGGTGATGATGCTGTTGCTGTTTTACGGATTTTAACAGCTGCTGATGTCAATTATGATAGATAAAAGAGATAGGTAGCGCTTTTGCATTCTTGTGATGATCAATGGAGTTAATATGCAATTCATCGACCTTGGGGCGCAGCGTGCGCGTATTGAAGATAAAATTAATTCTGCAATTGCGCATGTAGTCGCTAGTGGTAAGTATATTTTGGGGCCAAAAGTAACAGAATTTGAAGAGAAATTGGCAGAATATCTTGGCGTTAAACATGTGATTGCATGTGCTAATGGAACAGATGCTTTGAAGATGCCTCTTATGGCTAAAAATATTGGTCCAGGCGATGCTGTTTTTTGTCCTAGTTTTACATTTTCAGCAACGGCTGAAGTGGTTGCTTTGGTGGGGGCTAAACCTGTTTTTGTTGATGTTTTACCTGATACATTCAATATTGATGTTGAAAAACTTTCTCACGCTATCGAAATGGTAAAAAAAGAGGGACGTCTAAAGCCAAAAGCTATTATTGCCGTTGATTTATTTGGACTTTCTGCTGACTATGTGCAAATTGCTCAAGTGGCTGCAAAGGAAAATCTTTTTGTAATTGAAGATGCTGCTCAATCTATGGGGGGGAGAAGCGATAATACTATGTGTGGTGCTTTTGGTGATGTGGCTGCTACAAGTTTTTATCCTGCAAAACCATTAGGATGTTATGGCGATGGAGGCGCTATGATGACCAATGATGATCATTTTGCAGAACTTTTACGCTCTATTTTGTTTCATGGTAAAGGTGAAACGCAATATGACAATGTACGTATTGGTATGAATTCGCGCCTAGATAGCATTCAGGCTGCAATTTTACTAGAAAAGTTTGCGATTTTTGAAGATGAAATGGAAAAGCGTGTGGAAATTGCTCAACGCTATTCCAATGGCTTAAGAGATATTGTTACAGTTCCAGAAATAGGAGAAAATATTCGTTCTGCTTATGCACAATATACGATTAAGGTAAAAGAGCGGGATAAATTAAAAGATTTTTTACAAAAAAATTCTGTCCCTACAATGATTTATTATAAAACTCCTTTACATCAACAGCCAGCTTATAAACACTTCCCTTATGTAAAAGATTCCCTTTCTGTTTCAGAGTCTTTAGGAGAGTGTGTTTTAAGTTTACCAATGCATCCTTACTTGACACAAACGGATCAGGATATGATTATCAAAAAAATAAGAGATTTTTATCACTCTTGAGAGCGTGTTTTTATCCTTAAAATTATGGTCAAATCTCTATTGGTGATCCATCTTAGAAGGTATTTTTTGTTAAAGTGTGTGGCCAATATTTTGGTATTATTTCCTTTCTAGGACCTATGAAATGTTGTCCTTTAGAGCGGTGATATGATTAGAAAGTGAAGCTTCTAGACAAGAAGATATTTTTTAACAGAACGGTATGGGCTAAGAAACTTTGTCCTTTAGCTTAGCAAAAAAGTCACGTTTAGTAAAAAGGATTTGGGTTATGAAAGTTACAATGAACCTTTGTTGATTTTACTCTTCATTTAAGGTGTTTTAAAAGATAACTTATTTAACAGGGCTTTTGGAGAGAAAAGTTATTTTTTGGCGAATACGTGATGCTAGGTCATTTTTGCTTTTGGATTTTTGAATCAATGTGTTGATGGGTGATGTATTCCCCTCTTGTAGTGCTATTTGAGCCGCCAATGTTGCTGCAAGTTCTTTTGTTTCTTCTCGGAGTTCTTCTAGCAATTGGTGGTTAGCAGTCGTGTCCAGCTCATGAGTTTGGATTTTTTGTAAGCGTTGCTGATAGTGTGCGACTTTTTCACGCATCATTTGTCTTTCCTTTGGAAGTGTATAGTGTGGCGATATTTTGTTTGATTGCTATCGCTTCTTTGGTGAGAGTATCTTTTGTGGGGAGGCATAGCCGATAAAATTGTTCTGTTACTTGGCTCAGTTGTATTTTTTGTTGGACATATTTTTTTTGCAAAAATTCGTACTTTTGTTGGTTGTTTGCTAATTCTACAGCATGTTGTGCACGAAGAAAATCGTGATTTGCTTCTATTTCCGCGAGTGATAATGGCATTTTCGCACAAACATCTTTATACGCAAAATGAACGGCTTTACGCCAAATAAAAGGAGATAAAAGCACCAGTAACCAGGAAGTGAAAGCAACTCCAAGTATAAAAAAAAGAAATGATTGAATAAGCATAATATCCCTTTTCAAATAAGAAACCGTTTAAAACGGATTCCATGTCGGTCTATGTGTTAATTTTAAATATCCTATATTGATACCAAGGCGTGCGCCGACTCCTGTACGTATTGGGATTAACAAGGTATTGTGGTATTTTAGGACATGAAAACCAACACCTGCAATTAAATAGGCCGAACCTGAAATACCACCATAGCGTCTCCATAAATTATTTATGCCATTAAGATTGTAAACTAAGATCATTAAACGGGAGCCTTGGCCGCCAAAATCCCATCCTACTGAGGGACCTTGCCAAAAAACTTTATGTTGACCATAGCTTTTGGTAAAAACCATTCCTTCGCCATAGGTTAATCCAGCAAAAAAGGCACCAGAAGCTTCTTCTCCTAAAATATAGGCATTGGGATAACCGTATTTTGAAAAAATATTTTGAATTGCAACAGCCAGACCACTGGCTGTTTTTCCAAAAAAAATATGACCAGAATCAATAATTTCTTGGAGTGAATAATGAGGTTCGTTTTGCTCTATTGGTTTTAGTCGAGCTTGTGTAGTGTTTATGGTGATGAATAAAAGGAAGATTAAAGATATAATATTTTTGTACCAGTATTTGAGCAGAGAGAGAGCCATGGAGTTTTCTCCTTTTATTAGTGATAAACAAAAAGATAATATTAGAATTTTCATTCTATTCAAATAAAAAATAAGATATAAGGTTATTTAAATTCTTGAATTTATTTCTGAATTTTTTAGCATGATTGTTAATGTTTCCTATTATGCATCAGATGTTAAGAGTTTTTCTTTAAAATAAAGTTTGTTTTTTTGAATCTAGGAGTTTTCAATCATTATGACGTTAGATATTTCTTTGAAGCCTATGGATCTTGCTGCTTTGCTTTGTAGTCGTATTTGCCATGATTTGATTTCACCTGTGGGGGCTATTCAAAATGCAATGGAGCTTTATGATGAAGGAGGAGCTGAAGAAGATGCTTTACAATTGGTGCGTTTATCCGTTGCGAGTGCTGCTGCACGTCTACAATTTGCGCGATTGGCTTTTGGTTTTGCTGGTGCAAGTGGAGGACAAATAGATACACGGACTGCAGAGCAGGTTGCTCAACAATATATGAAAGAAGAAAAAGCAACTTTAAAATGGCAAGCTTCTTCTTTATTGTTAGAAAAAGATGAAGTTAAACTTTTGCTTAATTTATTATTGATTGCAAACGCAACAGTTTCTCGTGGTGGTGAAATTGTTGTTATGATTTTGCAAGAAGAAAATAAACGTTCTTTTCGATTTGAGGTTTTCGGTAGAACTCTCCGTATACCCCCTCATTTTCTTGCGTTATTTCGTGGAGAAGTTCAAGAAGAGCTTATTGATGCACATGTCATCCAATTTTATTACACAATGTTACTTGCTCAGATGACAGAGATGAAAATAAATATTGATGAAAGTGATGGTTGTATTGTTTTAGAAAGTGTAAAAAAGCTTTGAATAAGAGAGAAGCGCTTAAGCTGTGTTGGGAAAAGTGGCTTCGATTGAACTTATGAGCGATAAGGTTATATGTGTAAATTGGGTGTGGTTACTTCTTAAGCTTTAAGCGCTTTCTATATGAGATTTTTAGTGTGCGAGTTCTCTACTTTTAACAGAGAAAAGATCTCGGGAAAAAATCTCGGCCCGCTACACTCCGAGATTTTACAATGTGCATGTTCACTGCTTAAGCGGTTTTTCGTACGTTCTCTTCAACTGGATCACGTAATACATAACCACGTCCCCAAACTGTATCAATGTAATTTACACTGGAAGAGACTGCTTCCAATTTTTTCCGCAATTTACAAATAAAAACATCGATAATCTTTAGTTCTGGTTCATCCATTCCACCATAGAGATGATTGAGAAACATTTCCTTGGTAAGGGTGGTACCTTTGCGTAAAGAGAGAAGCTCTAACATTTGGTATTCTTTACCGGTTAAGTGAACAGGGCGCCCTGCAACTTCGACAGTTTTTGTGTCAAGGTTAACGGTGAGATCTCCGGTAACAATAACCGATTGTGCATGTCCTTTTGAACGACGAACAACTGCATGGATACGTGCAATGAGCTCATCCTTATGAAAAGGCTTCGTCATATAGTCGTCTGCTCCAAAGCCAAAACCACGAACCTTGTCTTCAATGGCATTCATACCAGAAAGGATTAGGACAGGAGTTTTTATTTTTGCCAACCTTAGAGTCCGCAAGACATCATACCCTGACATGTCAGGCAAATTCAGATCAAGCAAAATGATATCATAATCATAGAGTTTTCCTAAATCGATACCTTCTTCACCCAGATCAGTGATATAAACATTAAAGTTAGCCGACTTTAACATCAACTCAATGCTTTGAGTAACTGCTCTATCATCTTCAATTAATAATACGCGCATTTTAGATCCCTCACTTTGCTCCTTCACGAATCATAAGGAGCATTTCTATTTTATATCAGTTAGCAAAACCACTGTTATAAAAACAATTCATTAAATCAAACACTTATAACAAAGCGTTTATGAACATTTCAGTAGTACGCGTAACAATCACTACTAAATTCCCCACTATCCATGATAGTGGTTAACAAAATATTTTTATTTTTGAAAGAGGCTACAAAATTATTTTAGAAAAATCCTATATTTTTTAACATAATAAAAAAGGAGGGCTTTTTCTATAAACTTTAACTTAAAAAAATTTGTAAAAGAGCTTTATAAATTACTTTTTTACAATTTCAGTGTTTATTTACTGAGCTTTAAACCTCTTCAGTTTATAATGGGGGAAAAGTTAAAGAAATAGTTATTGCTCTTTAAAGCAGATTGTATTTTCAGATGCTTTAATGCAAGGCAAAAATTATTATAATTTCAAGTTAATAGACTGTTTTTGTCGGATAGATATATAACTAAAAGATATTTATTGGGTGTGAATGCGAGTTTTGAGTTGGCGCAATCAAGGAGTAGTGAGTATGAAGCCACGAGAAAATATGGTGCGATTGAGGATGTTTCAAGTGCGTGGAAAGCGCCGTGAAATTGCACAGCTTGAGATGATGATCGCAGAATTTGAACGAATGGTGTTAGAGTTGGAAGCACAGATTACTCATGAAGAACGTAAATCTGGAAACAATGATGTTCACCATTTTGCTTATTCTGCTTTTGCGCGTGCAGCGCGGCAAAGACGTGATAATCTGATCAATTCAATTCGTGATTTAGAACTTCAAAAAACAAATGCTGAAATTGCTCTCCATGAAGCTAATACAGAGCTGCAACGTGCACAGCTTTTGGAAGCACGAGAAAAGAAGATTGCTGCGGATGATAAGGATATTTTGATTCAATCTAATTCAATGGTTGGCTAATTTAATGGCTGGATGATAAAAGCAATTATTGAAAAATCCATTCTTTCAGGTTTATCTTTTGGATATAGTATAAAACAGCCAAACTTTTATCAAGTTTGGCTGTTTTATAGATTGCTTTATGTTATTAATCAATGGCAACTTAATGCCTGTAGTGTTGAATCTTGGTCGTTCGTAATCCCGCTAAACCGTGTTCATCGATTAAACTTTGCCATGAAAGAAATTCTTCTACAGTCAAAGTATAACGGTGGCACGCTTCGTCAAGACTTAACAATCCACCTCTGACAGCCGCAACAACTTCAGCTTTGCGACGAATCACCCAGCGCCGTGTTGTTTGCGGCGGTAGGTCGGCAATTGTAAGCGGACTTCCATCTGGCCCAATAACATATTTCATTTGTGTTTTTATCAAGTTGCTCATTCGTATCCTCTACCTTTAGTCAAGGACTTGATTCGTTTATAGAGCATGAAATTTAAAAAAGAGCTAAAAGCGCTGAAAGAAAAAATTAATAAAGTGATTGGGTATGTAAAAAGAAGCTCAAGTTGAAGTGTGTAGAAGAGATTCTTGCAATATTTTACCGGATTTTTCAAAAGAGAAAAAAGGTTTTCTCCTAAACGATTACCATTATGCCTTATTTCCATCATTCTTTTTTTGTTTGCAGCAGCTTTTAAGAAAGTAATGCCTATGGTTGTGGAAAGGATAAAAAAATAATATAAAGACAATCAATCGTGTAAAAGTGCTAAAGAGCGTGCATCAGAATGTCAACATATGGCTAGCCATTAAACAGAGCATTAAATAGAGAATGAATACATGTTTTTAAACAGTCTTGATTTACCAGGACAACCTGAGGATTCTCGCATTGTTGTTGCAATGTCGGGGGGGGTTGATTCATCGGTTGTTGCAGGTCTTTTGAAAAAGGAAGGGTATAATGTTATTGGCATTACGTTGCAGCTTTATGATCATGGGGAAGCAACGCATCGGGTGGGGGCGTGTTGCGCAGGACAAGATATTGAGGATGCACGCCGCGTTGCAGAAACACTAGGAATACCGCATTATGTTCTTGATTATGAAAAGCGCTTTCGCGAAGCTGTTATTGATCCTTTTGCAGAAAGTTATGCTCATGGAGAGACCCCAGTACCATGTATTGCATGTAATCAAACGGTTAAGTTTGCTGATTTATTAACAACGGCACGCGAATTGGGAGCAGATGCTTTGGCTACGGGACATTATATTCGTTCGCGTTCCCACGGAGCGCATCGAGCACTCTTTCGTCCTCTCGATAATGATCGTGATCAGAGTTATTTTCTCTTTGCAACGACACAAGAACAGATTGATTATTTGCGTTTTCCACTTGGTGACCTTCCAAAAGCCCGCGTTCGTGAAATGGCAGCAGAAATGGGCTTTGTGGTTGCCAATAAGCATGATAGTCAGGATATTTGTTTTGTTCCACAAGGAAAATATTCAGATGTTATCGCAAAACTGCGTCCAGAAGCAGCTAATCCTGGCGTTATTGTCCATATTGATGGAAAGATTTTAGGTAAACATTCGGGAATTGTTAATTATACGGTTGGTCAACGTCGTGGTATTGGGGTATCAACGGGTGAAGCGCTTTATGTGGTTTATCTCGATGTGGAAAATGCACGTGTTATTGTTGGACCGCGTGAAATGTTAGAAACGCATAAGCTTTTTTTACGTGATGTGAATTGGCTTGGTGATGAGTCGTTAGATAATTTCCCTTCTCAAGGTATTGAGGTGGCTGTAAAGGTGCGTTCAACGCGTCCTCCTCACCTTGCGCGCTTACATTATAAAGAAGGTATTTTTTCCGTTGATTTATTGGAATGTGAAAATGGTGTGGCACCAGGGCAAGCTTGCGTTCTTTATGATGGAAATGGTCATGAGGCGCGTATTCTTGGGGGAGGATTTGTAACACATTCAGAACGTGCAGCCGATACTGAAATGATGTTGAAGCGCGTTTTATGTAATCTCGAAACAAAAGATTCTGTTTCCTCAGAACTAAAAACAACAGCTTTATAAAGCATAGTAAATTGATTTATAATGATATTTTTTAATCTTAAACTTGAATGAGAGACTTCCGGAAGATTTTCTCATTGAAAGTTTGTTTTATGATTGAATCCATCAAAATTATATCTTTTACACGTCATAAGCGGGGTTAGGGTGTGGAAAGTGATGATAAAGAAAATGTAAAAATGTTTTTTATCAATGCTTTCAAAGGCTAGGGAACGGCAATATTATTGGAGACTGATAGATAACATACAACATTGGGTATGTTTTATAACTTGAAGTGTTATCATCTTTAGTGGTCAAAGTTGGTAAAATGAGCAAGTGCAATACCTGAGGCTGTGGCAACATTAAGGCTGTCAAAACCGTCAGTCATGGGAATACGTAAGGTGTTTGATTGTTGTAGTATATGGGGTGGTAAGCCATCGCCTTCTGTTCCAAAAATAAGTGCCATTCTTTTGGTTTTGTTGGCTTGCTTGAGAGTGTGTGAGGCAGAAGGGGAGAGTGCATAAAGATGAAAGTTTTCATCGTTTAGAGCAGCTATAATGTCATCTATATCAGCGTTTTGCGTATAGGGTACTTTTAAAGCAGCGCCGGCAGACACTCTTATTGATTTGCGATAAAGTGGATCGCATGAGGTTTTGTCGACAATAATGCCATTACTGGCAAAGGCTGCTGCATTACGAAAAATTGATCCCATATTATCGTGATTCGAGATACCACATAAAACAAGAATCAAAGCTTTTTCTGGAAGATGTTGTAAAAAACTTTGTAAGGGTGGCAGTATTTTGCGTTTACCAATACCCAGAACACCACGATGAACATGGAAGCCGGTGATATTATCCATAACTTTTTGTGGAACGCAATAAATGGGACATAGAGGCTGTGTTTTTTCTAAAAGCGGTAGAAGTCCAGAGAGACGGTTTGCTACGATGAGCAGTGAGATGGCAGAAAACTCTTTCGAATGTAGTAATGCGGACAATGTTACTTTGCCTTCAGCAATAAATTGATGTTGCCGTCCAACAAGATCTTTTTCACGGATATTATGATAGGCTTTTAGGCGTGGATCATCTGTTTCATTGATTGTTATGATATTCAAATGCATGCGAGATTTTTAGTGCTTTTTTCTTATGATTTCCAGATGTTAGAATTTGTTTTATTTAAAAAGAAGAGATAAAAAAATATTTTTTAAAACTTATGGTAGAATTTATGTTGACAATATACAACCATAGGTATAATGTAAAAATACTGATACGGAATCATATATTTTTCTTGTATCGGGTGCAGTGTCTTGGGTCCCCGCTATTTCCCAAGTTCTGTATGCCCTTAATTTCTAAGGGAAAAGAATCTGGGTCCCCAATGCCCAGATTCTTTTTTTTGAGGGTAATCATTGTTATTCTTTTTATATCTAAATTTTTTAGTAAATCATATTTTAAAATCCAGTTGACCTGTAAAGTTACCGTAGAGTGCTAAGATATTTTTTCTAAGGTGCAAAGATGGCTTATAGATGGGTTATAATGCACATCATAAGACTGAAAAATAATGCATGATCATGATAGATTTGAGCAAAAACAAGTTTTTCGTTTATGAGAAGTGAGATGGCTTTAAGTTATTCAGAAAACGATTAATAATGAAGGTTATGTGTTTGATTGCTCTTGGGAAAACTCTTCTTTCTATTATTTTCTCTCTTCTTTATTTATTGGTGCTGTTCGTGTAACTGAGCAGTTTTTACGATAATAATGGTGAGCTGAGGCGTTTATTGTATGATGAAGCTTCTGTAATATTGAGGAAAGATCGTCGTTATGCCAAAAGTATAATGATATGGTTGAAAATATTAATTCCCTATTTCGTGAAGAAAAGGATGAGGTTCATGGATGTAAAAATCAATATACAAAGCTTAACTTTATACTCTATTTTTATTGCGTGTATTGTTTTTGCTTTGAAATATTGGGCATATCACATCACAGGTTCGGTTGCACTTTATTCTGATGCATTGGAATCAATCGTTAATATTCTTGCGTCATTAGCAGCATGGTGGGCTGTTAAAGTGAGTATGAAGCCAGCAGATCATGATCATCCCTTTGGGCATCATAAAGCGGAATATTTTTCCGCAATTCTTGAAGGGGTACTCATTATTATTGCGGCAATTGTTATTTTAAGAGAAGCATGGATAGCTCTTTCTACCGTTAAATTGTTGCAGAAACCTGGAATATGGCTTGTTATTCATCTTATTGCAACTGTCATAAACTGTATGTGGGGAATGGTTCTTATTGGGCAGGGAAAACTCCATCGCTCACCGGCTCTTAAAGCTGATGGAGTACATTTTATAACTGATGTTTTTACGTCGCTTGCAATTTTAATTGGTTTAATTGCCGGTTTTGTCGGAGGATGGGGAGCTTTAGATCCAATTTTAGCGATAATCGTTGCCGTTAATATTCTCTTACAGGGCTGGAAGGTGATTAGAAATGCTGTTCAGGGATTAATGGATGTTGGCGTTGAATTGAATGAAAGCATGCGGATTCGTGAGCTGATTTCTGCAAATGCATCGGGTGCGCTTGAGGTCCATGATTTGCGGACGCGTGTTGCTGGGAGGGTTACTTTTATAGAGTTTCATTTGGTTGTGCCTGCTATAATGCCGGTAGGTGAAGCACATAAAATTTGTGATAAAATCGAAGCTGTTCTTCAAAAAGAATTTGATAATGTGCGTATTTCTATTCATGTCGAGCCTGAAGATGAGGCAAAATTGCCTCCCGGTACAACGGTAATCCCTTTTATATAAAAAGATTTTTTCAAATGGGTTGTCATGTTACGAACATTAATTTTTTACGGTGTGGCAACTCATATCTCTTGAAAATACGATGATGCTCTTTTGTTGATTGTATTTTTGCATCAATAAAGGGGAAGATTAAACAGAGTCTCTTAAGGCAAGATTTATTCTGTTATCGTACACTGTCATTTAAGGTGTGGTGAGATAAGACCTATAAAATTTGATCTCTTAAGCATTTTTTGAGTGCGCGGTCAATGCCGAGCAGTAAGGCTTGCTGGTGGCGTTTAATTGAATTACATGAAATGGTTATCCGCTGAAATTGGCTTAAGAAGATGTATTGTTTACGGGGCTGTCAAGAATAGATCTCTTGTTTTTGAGGGCGAGAGGAAATAGAGCTTAATTATAAATTTTATATAAAATACTTTGTGAGACAATAATCATAACATACCTTATTTTACTTATGCTTGCAAAAAAATATTTTTTATATTCATAAAGATTAGAATGGCGGTGGTCTATAGATAATTCTTAGCTCGAGCATATGAAAAGAAAGTATGATACAAGAAATAACAGAGTTTTGCTTGCCTTCAGCCTTCAGTCAGTAAAGGTAATTATAACCGCCATTCTTCAAATATGATTTTATCCGTGTAGATTATACAAAGTTAGACGTTTATCTGAATAGCTTCAGTATATCTATTAAGAATAGAAAAGCTATTTCATATCGCTATGATGTTATTCAAGGGCTCTTAAAACGACGATTCCTGGTGTTTTTGCAACATAATCCATAAAAGGGGTATCGACGACTTTTTCATTTTCTTTGTGTGAAGGAGCATGTCGTAACATCGGCCCTTTATCTGTCATGATAAAGAAACTCACATGTGTTACATCCAATCCAGCAAGTTTTGCATAAATACCAATGAAATCCCCTGATTTTAAACGGCTTATAACCTCTTCATTAATAAAGTTACTTGGAATATACGTTATTGTGCGTTTCACAACTGGAAGTCCAGGAAGATAGCTTTCACCATCAGCTTTTTTGTTGAGATATTTTTCTATTTTTACCGCATGGGGACTTATTTCAGCGGTAATATCAGTGGCGAGTTTATATTCTCTATAAGCCCAATCCGTAAAAAAATGTTTCCGATTTAAAAAATCAACATTACCGTTAATATAACGCGTTTTTATGACGTTATTTATGAATTCTGTTTGGGATGTTGATTTGCGCAATGCTTCAACATAATCCATACAAGTGAAGTTATCTAAGCTTCTAAAATCAATAATCAGTTTTTCTGGTGTATTTTCTGAGCCATGTAACATATTAGCTTTGTAAGGTGTTCCTAAAAAAGCTTCAGAAAGAAAGTCAATCACGGCTCCTTTTTCGTGATCATTTATTTCTGAACGTTTTTTGAGAAGAGCATTTAATTTATTTAAAGTATAGGGATCTAGCTCTACGCTGGTTGTTTGTTGTGTTTCTATTTTATTTTCTATCCCCCCCTCTTGTGAATAAGAATTTTGGACATCACGTCCTATCACTAACATTAAAGTGAGAATTAATAGGGATATTTTTTGCATTTTACACACCATTTTTAAATTTAACAGTTCACGGACAACACGTACTAAAAGAACTGTTTTCTCATGCTTATTAGCATTTTAATGTAATAATAACATATAATATTAATTGATTCAATAAATATAATCAGTTTTTACAGTATTAATATATTTTACGATGATTATTAAATATTTAAATTATTATATGGCATTGATTTATCTAATAGAGTTGATGTTTTAAAAATTAGCAGTATGATAAGTTGTAATAATGTATTATAAAATTAATCATAATATCTATCAAATTATTTTGATATTCTATGTCTTACGATTAATTGTTAATGATTTATTCTCATAAGTATTTTTTTCATTTAATATAAAAGATATTTTTTATACTTTGATAATGATATATCAAGTAAAAAATAATTTTATATTTTTATCTTGACTCTTTTTGTAATTTTTAATTTGTTATTATTTCATATATGAAAATTATACAGCATAGAATACTTTTAAAAGGAAAAGGGAGTTAAAAGAGAGCGGGGGAGTCATTGTATGCGTAAAATAGTGTGTATGTTATGCAAGACCAAATGCTCAATCCGAAATTTGTTCAGCGTGGGCTCATTTTAGTGTTCATCACTTTATTGTTAGATATTCTTTGTATTGCGATCATTTGTCCTGTTTTGCCTGAATATTTTTCTCAATTAACTGGAAAAGAGGTCAGTACATCTTTTGTAGAAAGAGGAAAATTACTTGCAGCTTATTCAGTGATGCAGTTTTTGTTTGCTCCTGTTATTGGCAATCTCTCTGATCGTTATGGTCGTCGTCCTATTTTGCTTCTCTCTATTATTTGCTTTGCTCTTGATAATCTCATATGTGCTATAGCATGGAGCTATTCTATGTTATTTATCGGGCGTCTTTTGTCAGGGATAAGTGGCGCTAGTTTTGCAACTTGTACAGCTTATCTTGCGGATATATCTGATGATAAAACCCGTACACGCAATTTTGGTCTGTTAGGCATTGCATCCGCATTGGGGTTTATTTTAGGATCGTTTATTGGTGGTTTTTTAGGTCAGTTTGGTCCGCGTATTCCGTTTTATTTTGCTGTTGGTTTTTCACTCATTAATTTTATTTTTTCTTGGGTTATGCTTCCAGAAACCCTTTCTTTATGGAATAGGCGCTTTTTTGATATTAAGCGGGCAAATCCCTTAGGTGCTTTTTGGCATCTGAAACAATACCCGATGGTTCTTTGGGTGTTATTGGTCTTTTTTCTTTATTGGTTTGCGGAATCTGTATGGTTAAGCATTTGGGCTTTCATTGCAAAAGAACGCTATGATTGGAGTTCTTTTTCTATTGGACTCTCCTATAGTGTTTTTGGGATAGGCCAATTTATTGTAGTCGCTCTCATTTTGCCTTATTTTTCTAAACGATGGAGTGATTGGCATATTGTTATAGTAGGGCTTTTGTTTGCCTCTGTTGCTATGCTGGGTTATACATTTGCGACGCAGGGGTGGATGGTTTATATGGTTTGTGTGTGTACTATGCTCGAGTATCTTGTTCATGCACCTATACGTGCTATTGCTTCAGCGCAGGTACCGACAAATGTACAAGGAGAACTGCAAGGAGCGATGACATCTGTTATTTCGTTGAGTTTAACATTTGGTTCTGTTTTTTATGTGTTTCTTTTTGAATGTTTTACAGATAAAAATGCACTGTTTTATTTTTCTGGTGCTCCTTTTGTTGGAGGCTTTTTTCTTCTTGTTGTTGCGACAGTTATTTTTGTCTTGCGGGTACGTTAATTTGTTGAGAGGGGCTGGTACGTACTATTTTGCTAAAGAATGCACAAGATAAACAAAATGTATCATTTTATAGGCAGAAAGTTTTTGTGATATTTGTTTCACAAAGTGTTGTATAAAATATCGATATATCCTTCTCATTTAGTAAAAATAATTTTTTTATTTTGTGATATTGTTTGTAGAGGGGGAGTCCGTATTTTTTCTATTGCTTGCAAATTAATATCCAGTGCTAATGCAGCAGCATATTGAAAACAAAGATTAAAACGTATCTGAGTTAGATGTATCAGTATTGTATGAACAATTCCAAATTTTATATGGCAAATTGGAAGTAAAATATTGCTTATATTTGTTGGCATCACTTCTGGAATCGAAAGAAAACCTCATTTTGGAAGAATATAAAGTTGTAAAATTGAAAAGATGTTTTCTGTTTTGCTATTACTTTTTTATTCGGCTTTACAGTTTTCAAAACCATCTACGGCAATATCTTTTAAAAAGTAGAGATTTGTTGCATTGTCTCACACTTTAATTTTTTTTTTATTCTTTAGGAGGAGTTATGCTTCTCATGCACAATAGAATGCTTAAAATTGTATTGTGAATCAAATGCTTATTTGAAGTTTAGACACTTTACTCTTTTTAAAAATAGTTTTTATCGATACACTTACCTTGCTTGGGGGGAGAAGCCAATGATTTTGATGGATACGACCTTAAGAGAAGAGGAGGGAGAAAAATTTAAGTTATTCAGTGCGCTCTTTTTAGTTTTAGAATGATCAATAAGAATATTTATTCAATAAGTTGTAGGTATAAAAATAATATAATTGTGCGTAGGAAGATGATATAATTTAAAGGAGAGAAGTTAAAAGGTGAGGCTTTTTATTTTAAGATATTTTTTTATAATTCATAATGAGATCACTAAAATGCTGAAAGAGGTAGTGGCTATCTTGTGGTCCAGGAGAAGCTTCGGGGTGATATTGAACAGAAAAAACAGGTTTTCCAATGATTCGAATACCACAGTTTGAACCATCAAAGAGAGAAATATGTGTTTCTTGAACATGTTGTGGTAAAGAGGAAGAATCTACGGCAAAACCGTGATTCATCGATACAATCTCAACTTTTCCAGTGTTAAGGTCTTTAACTGGGTGGTTGGCACCATGATGTCCTTGGTGCATTTTCACGGTCTTTGCACCAACCGTAAGAGCGAGAAGTTGATGACCAAGACATATTCCAAAAATTGGTAAATTATGATCAATTAATGTTTTGATTGTTGGAATGGCATATTGAGCCGTAGCTGCGGGGTCTCCTGGTCCATTAGAAAGAAAAACGCCATCAGGGTTCATTGCCAGAATTTCTTTTGCAGTTGTGTGGGCAGGCACAACAGTAATGCGTGCTTTTTGTGTTGCCATAAGGCGAAGAATATTACGTTTAATACCGTAGTCAATTGCAATGATATGAAGATTGTGCACATTGTTTGTACCGTATCCTTTATTCCAACTCCATGGTTTTTCATTCCATTGCATTGATGATTGAGATGTCACGTCTTTCGTAAGGTCAAGATTGACGAGACCTTGCCATTTTTGCGCACGTTTCTTTAAAGAAGGAATATCAAAGTTTCCATTAGCATCGTGTGCAATGACAGCATTTTGTGCACCTTTTTCACGAATAAGAATTGTGAGTGCACGTGTATCAATACCACAAAGTGCAATAATTTTACGCGTTTTAAGCCATTGATGAAGATTTTCATTGGATCGATAATTTGAGGGATGTGTAATGTCTGCTTTGAAAATAGCGCCAACAGCACCATGACAATTGAGAGGAGAGAGATCTTCAATATCTTCGCTATTTGCCCCTACATTTCCTATATGAGGAAAAGTAAAATTAACGATTTGTTGTGTGTATGACGGGTCTGTGAGGATTTCTTCATAGCCTGTGATGGCGGTGTTAAAACACACTTCAGCTTCAGCTATACCTGTAGCACCTGCTCCTTTGCCTTCAATAACGGTTCCATCTGCTAAGACTAAGAGGGCTGTCGGTTTTTTGATACTCCAAGGGTGGCTGGGTGAAGTCGCTTGTATCATAGTATGTATCCACAATTTATTCTAAAGGTATGATGGCTTATTCTCTGAAAGGTATAATGATCAACTTTACACAAAAATCATACCTTTAGCAGATGCTGTGCATATTATTCTGGTAACGTTTCGCTTGAAATAGGCAGTATAAGTACATTCCATGAAGAGGTAAAGTCTTGTTTTAGCTTTTCGAAGATCGAGTCCTTAATTATTTTTTTATTCTCCATTGCAAGATGGATAAAGATTGGTTAAAAGGCATCTTCTTCTTGAACAAAAATTGGATAAATTTATGTTGCGTAACCAGATTGATGGGGCTCTTAGGGCTGCTTTGAAAGCGCAAGATAGTGCGCGTCTTGCTACACTTCGTTTAATGAATGCTGCAGTTAGGGATCGTGATATTCTTTATTATGATGAAGGGAAGCTAGAAGTGGATGATCAGCAGATACAGTCTGTTTTCACTAAAATGCTTCAACAGCGTGAAGAATTGATGCGAGCCTATAAAGAGTCTGGTTGCTTGGAATTGGCAGAGAGAGGACAAGCAGAAATAGAAGTTATTCGTGAATTTCTTCCCTATCAACTTAAGGAGATGGAAGTAGAACAGGTTCTTTGTGAAGCTTTGGCACAAACAAAGGCAGAAAAATTACGCGATATCGGTAAGGTGATGGCATGGCTTAAGGAACGGTATGCGGGGCAAATGAATTTTTCTAAAGTGTGCAATAGTCTTCGTCAAAAATTGCAATAGATCTTGTTAATTCAAGGGGATTGGAAAATATTTTTTATTGTGCGTCGCCTTTGTAAGTCAGTAGGATGTTGATAAATATCATTTATTTTTTATATACATACTATTATCAAAAAAATATTTCTTTGATATCAGCGAAATTTTTTTGGCTCTTATAGAGCAATAAACATTCTTTTAAGTATTATATTTTTCTGTTCTTCAAAGCTGTTAGACCATTAAAAAACAAAAAGGTTATAGAGTTTTTACTTTTTAAAAAAAATCTATTATTCGCACTGTTAAAAATTTTTAAACAGGATGATTAAGTTAATTGATACAGATTTCCAATTTTGGGGAGTGTATTATTGTCTTTTTTGCTGTTTCAAAGCATTTGTTTGATAAAGAGTTACCGTATTTTAGAGTAGTGATTATTCAGCAAGAAATTTAAATATAGATGGTTTTATCAATATGGTGTGTATCTTTTTAATTCAAGTGCTGGTTTTAATGATAAGAAAATCAGAATTTTAGAACGTTTTTTCTAGGGAAGAGATTTTTTTAAGCTGAGTTGATGAAATAAAAGGATATTTTGAAAAGAAATCTTTGTTTTTAATGTGTTCTTGAGATGATTTTGAAATTCTTTTCTCTGATTAAATCCCTTATAAGCTATATGAAATCTATAAGTTATGCAGAATAAAATGAGTAACCTCTATTTGTGGGGATACAGTGGTGAATCTGTTAAAAATAGTTCAGTTAGCAACAATGGCTTACCCGTTAACCGCAAACGGGAACGGCGTGCCCATAGCGCACCTTGTTGACCAATATGAATGTAATCGCGGGTTAATTTGTCATTGTTAAATAAATAATGTCCTAGAGGTACAGTTCCCAAATGCATCAAGGCTTGATTGTGTAGGAGGGTTTCTTGTGGAATTACAGTGCGTCCAAGGAGCCAAGGTTTATTATCTCCCATTAATATGACTTCGCGTAGCCAATAACGCGCATTTTCGGGGAGATGCTCTGCTTCTTCTGTTAATTTATCTCGCGTAATAAAACATTCGCGTTGTGGTTGAACTTGGAGGCAGGTACAATATTTCTTTAATCGAAGCGTCATTGAGCCCGATTCCATGAGCCAATCGCGAACATTTTCTGGTATTGGAGGATTTTGATCAGAGAACCACTTTAGAGGTGGTAAGATGGAATCTTCAAGATCAGACATCGTTTTACTCCACAGCTAAAGTCTTATTCCATATGTTATGTTGGGTTAAATAGATAGCTCTATTGTAATACAAGGAGTATAAAAGCAGCAAGATTTTAACAGGAAGATATCAAAGGGAAAATCGAAAGCAAAGGTCTTTAAAAGAAGATATGCAGGAAGTATATATTATAGGATTATTTTCATTTAAAAAAGCAAAATAAAGTATTATGTTTTGTTCAAGGCGCTTTCACAATGCATTACGGAAATTTCTTTATCGCATGAGAGCAATGGGAAAAATGTTTCGTGCTTTAAAATTCGTTTGTAACGCATATAAAGAAGAGCTAAAAATTCATCTATGCAAGATGATATAAAGAGGAAATTTTAAGAGGAACAAAACTTTATTTTATACTTTAGAAAGAGAAGAGATATTCAAATCTTTTGAATTGAGATGTAAAGGAGATCGTATTCTTTATAATCAAGAAGTTTATAGTAATGCATATATTTTTGCAAAATATATTATATTATTAAAATTTTGAAATATTACATCACATAATGTGTATTAATTTTATAATAAATTTGCATTAATATTATTAATTTTTACTTATATATTTTTATTATTAAAAATAAATTTAAAAAAACACATTATAATTTAATTTTCATATTTATTTTAGATACTATTTTATTTCATAGATTAGAAAAAATATTTATCATTTTATTCTTGCCGTCTCTCTTTATTTCTTAAGAATGTAAAAAAGCGCTTCGAGTTTTTCGGTAAAAAGGGTATTGTTGATAGAGTGTATAGGTGTTAAGCATTATACGGTAGAATTTTTAATCATCGTTAGTGATTTTTGTAACCTTATGAATTGTTATTACAGTGAGATATGCTGGATTTGCGCACGTGGTACATAAATCAGTTCGTATTTCGTTAAAATAACGCAACATATCTCTCCTGATATGCGTAAGTTTATATAGGTATGAAATGGTGCGTTATAAAGTTCTTTACTGCATTTCGTTTTATAATACGGTGATGGTGTATGCCTAAAATCGCAGCTTAAGCATCTCACCATCATATCAAAATTGGTAACACCAAGTTACAAGAAAATATTTCAAACTCTGCTCGTTGTTTCCTAGTTTTGTATTGAATTCCAAAAGGTGTAAAAAATAAATACTCTATGATCGAATTTTTTGTCCTATCCATATAAGAATACAGGCTCCTATAAAACCTGAAATAAGATAGCCAAGCCAACCAGCAAAACTTACACCTAAAAGACTAAAAAGAAAGCTTGCTAGCGCAGCGCCAATAATTCCTACGATAATATTTAACAATATTCCTGTTTGGCTTTTCATAATATACTGTGCTGCCCAACCTGCAATCCCGCCGATAATAATAGCAGCAATCCAACCGATGTTTGCATTTTCCATGATACCCTCCTTTGCCTGAATTTAAATTGTAACTAGAGTAAACTTTGTAAAAATCAAGGTTTATTCCTTTTTTAACCAGTGGAAAGGATATTTCTTTTAGATATTTTACTTATTACTTTCCTTTATATAAAAATAATATTCACATTTATATAATAATAATACTTAATAAGTATAAATATACAACATATTTTAATTTATAAATAAATTAATTAATTGATAAATATGAATAAAAGAAGAAAATATTAGTAGAAATGTTCTAAGAACTCATAAAGTGTATTTATAAGCTTTTTAAATCTCTCTCTTAAATTAAAAAAACAATTGTGATTAAAGCAATAAGTAAAATGGATATTTAAAAGTTTGGAGCTTGCCAATTGATATCAATGATGTTTGAAATGAAAACTGTTTCGTTGATACGTTATAGCATGGCTGTATAGGTTGAACCTCTACCAATCTTGATATAAATGTTGCATTTTTGTGGGGTTTTGTATTTCTTATAGAGTATTTCTGTTTCGCTGCTACTGTGAAGCGGTTCCCTTTTTACAAGGCGGGTTTAGGTTGGAACTATCATACTCTTGACCTACTCTTTATGTGTTTAACAGTCTTGGCTTTGAGATGGTTAGGCATTTTTACATCTTTCTTCAAGAGTTCTATTCTACATGCTGCTTTGTTTGTAATGTGCAAGCAAATGACTTTGAGCAAATCATCATGAATAGATTTTAAATGAAAGAAACTTACGATGAAGAAAGCTCATTTAAATTATCGAATAATAAGATATTATTGATTAGATCAATATCTTGACCATATTCAAAATTGAATAATCGATGTGATGTGTGTTTTATTCAAGTTATTTGAAAAGTTTAAGTTTTTTCTGCTTGTTCTTCAGCAGGGTTGCGTAGACGAGAACTTTGAAGAAGTCCCTGTTCTTCTAAAATGGGGTAGATCATTGAGGTCAAAAGAGAGTTGATTTGTTTAAGGTCGCGTACAGTGTCGAGATGAAGACTGGATGATTCTACATTTTTGAGATCCCCTTCACGCAGACGTTTAAAATGTTTTAAACTCATCTCTTTTTCTAAGTTTCGTAGCTGATCTTTTTTTTGTACCAATAGGTGTGCAGTGTGTGTATCACGTGAGACGAGAACGTTAAATGCTATATGCGCGTTGGCTAGTACAATGGCGTGGAAACGAAGGAGGTCACTCCAGCCCTCGCTGCTGAACTGTAAACCTTTTTGTTGTTTCTTTTTAACCAGCATCAACATATTATGAATAATGATATCGCCTGCTTGGTCTAATTTTATACAGGCGCCTAGAAGTTCTTGCGTTTGAAGAGCTTCTTCGTCAGATAATTTTTGTCCCGCTAATCGGGCAAGATAAAGTTTGATGGCGATATGTTTTTTGTCCAATATGGTGTTGAGTTGGTTGAGTTCACGAATAATATTGGGATCAGGCTTTTCATAAAGTCCCATAATTTTTTCTAGCATGATGTCTACAAGATCACAAATATGAATGACTTCACGCATGACATTCGAGAGGGCGAGAGTTGGGCGATCAAGAACACTGTCATCAAGAGCTGTTTGATCGGATAAATTGAGCGTTTTGTCGGCTTGCATTTTTTTTGCACTTATATTCACGATCTGAGTGGTTAATTTTAAAACCCATTTTGAAAGTGGTATTCCAGCAAGGAGAATGAAAACATTAAAAATGATATGGGCGTTGATCACTTGAGTAGGGGCGTTATTGCCAAGCCATGTGATGGGAGGGTGAAAGGAGAGAAATAAGATAAGTATAAGGATTGACCCTGCCCCACGCATGAGTAAATTTCCTAAGGGAACGAGGCGGGTATTAGGAGAGGCGTTGCGCGTTAAAAGTGGTGCTATAAGAGAAGAGCCAAAGTTGACACCAAGAACCATGACAACACAGAGTTGCGTATGGATAAGATCGTAGTTGGCAAAATTGACCAGCAAAATGATTCCTGCAATGGATGAATGTAAGAGGTAGGTTAAGCCAGCAGCCAACAAAAAAGTGGAAATAGGATCGGTTGAAAGATAACGAATGATGCTAGGTAAAATTTCGCTTTCACGTAAAGGTTCTGTCGCGGTACTTATCATCTCTAAAGATAAAATCAAAAGACCAATACCGATGACAATACGTCCTATTTGACGCCATTCACGTTTTTCTGTTGTCATGAAGATACAAGTGCCAATTAAAAGACATAAGGGTACAACAAGAGTGAGGTCATAGGTGAGAATTTTTACAACGATTGCTGATCCTAATTCTCCTCCACGTACAGCCATAAGTCCTGCTACTCCAGAGACAAAACCAGATTCAACGAAAGAGCCAACGAGGAGTGTTATTGCTGTAGAGCTTTGTAAAATCATTGCTGTAAAAAGTCCAAAACTTACGGCAAACAATGGTTTTGAAACGACGTGGCACATTTTATATTTAAGTCTGTCACCATAAGCGCGTTCAACTCCTGTGCGCACCATGCGTGTGGCCCAAAGAAGTAAAGAAATAGCGCCGGCAAGATGAAGGAGTACCAATGAACCATTCATGATACTTTATTCTTTCTTTGTTGTTGTGAATGTGGTTGCCTCAAATTAATAAATTGAAGTTTATTGTTTTTATTTCACTTTTGCTTTTAATACTTGATTAAAATCATAACCGCTTGGATTTTGAAAAACCTTTAGACCGAAACAGGGCAGAATGGAATAAAGGTGATCAAAGATATCGCCTTGAATTTGTTCATAGTCGATCCAAACGGTGGTGTTCGTAAAGCAATAGATTTCTAAGGGTAAACCATTTTCTGTAGGAGGTAATTGTCGTGCCATATAGGTCATATTAGGGTTGATGTTTAGATGCTGTTGTAGATAAGCAAAAACATAAGCACGAAAAGTTCCAATGTTGGTTAAACGGCGCGTATTGGCTAAGACATCATGATTTTTATCTAATTGAGCATTCCATTGATCAATTTCTGCTACTTTTTGTGTGAAATAATTTTCTAATAAATTAAATCGGGAAAGATATTTTTGTTCTTCTTTTGTGAGAAAATGGATACTTGATTGATCAATAAAAAGAGAGCGTTTGATGCGTCTGCCACCCGATTCTTGCATTCCACGCCAATTTTTAAAAGGGTCGGTCACAAGTTTACGGATAGGAACTGAGGTGATGGTGTTGTCGAAATTTTGAACTTTAACAGTATGCAAGGCAATTTCAATAACATCACCATCGGCACCGAGATTGGGGATTTCAATCCAATCCCCAACACGAACCATATCAGTAGATGAAATTTGAATACCGGCAACGAGAGAAAGAAGCGTATCTTGAAAAATTAACATGAGAACCGCGGCCATTGCACCAAGACCGGAGAAGAGAATAAGAGGGGAACGGTCAATCAATGTAGCGACCATTAAAATTGTTGCAACAGCAAAAAGTGCAATTTTAGCAATTTGAATATAACCTTTTATTGGTTTTAGTCGTGCTGTTGGTCGTTGTTCGTAAAGGATGTTAATGACATTGAGACAGGAAGAAATTGTCAGGACGACAAAGAAGATAATGAAGGCGTTGGCAACATTACTGATGACAGTGCTAAATGCATCGGGCAATGTTGAGATAAAATTAACACCAATTGAAAGAATAAAAGCTGAAATGATATCCGCTATGTATTGAATAGCATTATTAATATCGATCGTTGTATTTTTGGGGAGAAAAGAAGAGAGTTTTTTTGCTCCGTGAATAAGTAATTTTCGTCCTAGAAAGTTCACTAAAAGGGCAGCTATAGTAAGAATAACAAGCCAAGAAATAGCCTCTAACCACGGATATTGAGCAATAAATTCGATCACTTTTTATTCTCCATTTCTAAAAATATATGCAGTTGAGGATTTAAAATTTTACAACTGCTTAAGAGGAAGTATTGGAA
Organism: Bartonella sp. AA78NXGY; assembly: GCF_042197005.1. NCBI lineage: Bacteria > Pseudomonadati > Pseudomonadota > Alphaproteobacteria > Hyphomicrobiales > Bartonellaceae > Bartonella > Bartonella sp. AA78NXGY. The sequence goes on along the minus strand of NZ_JBHIRI010000008.1, from coordinate 90,570 downwards.
TTATGCTCTAAAGTCGTTAAATATGCAAAAAAGAATTTTCAAACTCTGTGAGAGATAATGCGTTTTCCGCCCGATTTCCTTAATGAACTGCGTACGAGACTCCCAATTTCAACAGTGATTGGTCAACGGGTGGATTTTGATCCTCGAAAAAGTAAGCCTTCACGGGGAGACTTTTGGTGTTGTTGTCCATTTCATGGTGAAAAAACGCCAAGTTTTCATTGTGATGATCATAAAGGGCGCTATTATTGTTTTGGTTGTGGTGTAAGTGGAGATATTTTTACCTTTTTGTGTGAGCTTGATGGATTGCACTTTTCAGAAAGTGTAGAGCGTTTGGCTGATTTTGCGGGAATAAAACTCCCTATTTTGGATTCACAAAGTCATAAACGTCAACTGGAAAAAGCTGACCTTTATGATGTGATGAAAATTGCTACAGATTTTTTTCAATATAATTTACGCGATAAAGAAGGTACGCAAGCACGTCGTTATCTGGATGCACGTGGTGTTACACCAGAGCTTGTAGAGCGTTTCCGCATTGGTTTTGCACCGGTAAGGCGTACAGCTTTGAAAGAAGCTTTGAGTGCACGGGGCATTTCAATAAAGCAAATGGAAGAATGTGGGCTTCTCTCAGTGCATGAGGAGAGCGCAGATTCTTATGACCGATTTAGAAATCGCATTATGTTTCCTATCGAAGATTTGCGCGGACGTGTGGTGGCTTTCGGAGGGCGTGCATTAGAGAAAGAGACACGAGCAAAATATCTCAATAGCCCTGAAACAGTGCTGTTTCATAAAGGAAATATACTTTATAACGCAGCAGCAGCTCGCAAAAATAGTCGCTTTGTTGGCGATGAAAAAATTCATTCACTCCTTGTTGTTGAGGGGTATATGGATGTCATTGCATTGACTAAAGCTGGTTTTGAAGGAGTTGTAGCGCCCTTAGGGACAGCATTAACGGAAGCGCAAATTGAGCTTTTATGGCAGATGGGGAAGGAGCCTATTTTGTGTTTTGATGGTGATGATGCTGGTTTAAAAGCTGCTTTTCGTGTTGCTGATCGTGTGTTGCCTCTTTTAAAGGCTGGGGTTTGTGTACGCTTTGTTTTGTTGCCACAAGGGAAAGATCCTGATGAAATTGTTTGTGCTGGTGGAGCACAGCTTTTTTCTTCTTTTTTGCAAAAAGCTATTCCTTTGAGTGAGCTTTTATGGTGGCGTGCTACCTATGGAAAGCATTTTGAAATTCCAGAGGCACGAGCAGCGCTAGAAAAACAACTAAAACAACAAATTTTTACGATTAAGGATGAAGATGTCCGTCGTTATTATTTGCAAGATGTAAAAAAACGCCTTTTTGATTTTTTTCGTCCCTCTTTTTCAAAACAAAAGGGGGAAGGGCGATATGGTCAATCTTCACCAAATAGGACCTTTAAAGATCAAACCTTTTCTCTGTTAGCAAATTCTGAAATAGTACGAAATTCTTCGCAATCTATCCCTTTGCGTGAAGCAGTGATTTTACTCACTTTAGCTTACTATCCTGAGTTGTGGTATGAAAATTTTGAAATTCTTTCTGAGTTAGAATTAAAAAATACTCAATTGATAATTTTTCACCAAGCTATGTTGGAAATTCTTGGGGACCAACAGCTTCATGATAAAGAGACGATGGTTGCGTTCTTAGAAAAAAGAGGGCAAAAGGCTCTGTTAGAGCGTATGAAACATCTTGTGCAAAATATTGGTATGCGTATTATTCCTGGTGGAGCCCCTATAGAAGATGCGCGTGCTATATTAAAACAAGCTGTCTACTTGCATCTTCAAGAACACCACCTACATAAGAGGTTACAGGATATTGAAGAGCAACTTGTAGAAAATCCTAAGAGTGAGGTTTTTGATCTGCTTCGTGAGGTAAAAAATGAGCTGGAGCAGATGCAGGCAACAGAAGCGTTAATTGAAGGATTTGGAAGTTGGTTGGATGAAAAAATAGACGGGAATACACAAGATACGATAAAATGATTCGCTTTTTTAATGCGAATCAGTCACTTAAATTTTAGATGAGGAAGTTTATGTGGAGTGACATTTTTATAAAGATGACAATTAAATTTTAGGAAAAGCGGGTAAATTTTAGGAAAAGCGGGAAATTGGTTCTTACGATAGGGTGCAGAGATTATCTCAGAAGGGCTGAGAGGTGTCGGGGAAACTTCTGGAGTTTTCCCGCGTTTTTGTCTGGATGTCAAGTTTGTCTGGATGTCAGGGCGTATACAAAATGTATTCTTTCCAATGGTAATCTCTTAACAGGAAGTATATATGAGTAACTATTGGTAGATTTTAGTGAGAACAAAAAAACTGGTCACATGGAAACTGTGAAGTGATCGAGTGGAGTTATGGTATGGCAACAAAGGTTAAACAGAAAGATAATGCAGAAGTAACAAACCAAGCGAGTTTGGATAGTCCTCTTCTTGATTTTTCTGATGATGCCATCAAGAAAATGATTAAACTTGCCAAAAAAAATGGTTACGTAACAATGGATGAACTCAATGCAGTTCTTCCTTCTGACGAGGTTACATCCGAACAAATTGAAGATATCTTGGCGATGTTCTCTGAGATGGGGGTTAATGTTGTGGATGATGAGGATGAAGTCGAGTCTGAAAATTATGAAGAAGAAGTTACGGTAGAGGGGGGTGATTTAGTAGAAGCCTCTAGCCACGCAATTGCAACGACAACGAATAAACGCGAAGTAACAGATCGTACGGATGATCCGGTGCGTATGTATTTGCGTGAGATGGGAGCTGTTGAGCTTCTTTCGCGGGAAGGCGAAATTGCCATTGCTAAGCGTATTGAAGCAGGGCGTGAGACAATGATTGCAGGACTTTGTGAGAGTCCTTTGACTTTTCAGGCTCTTATTATCTGGCGTGACGAGTTAAAAGAGCAGCGTATTCTTCTTCGTGAAATTATTGATCTTGAAACGACTTATGCTGGTCCAGAAGCAAAGCAGGCTCCTGTTATTGAGCGAAGTGAAGTTGATAAGACCGTAGAAGAAAAAATGTCTTCTGGTATACGTAATATGGGGGAGAGCGCAGGAGAGAGAAACATTGAAGACGATGATGAAGAGGACGAGGACGATGTTAACTTATCGCTTGCTGCAATGGAAAATGAACTTTGTCCTCAAGTTATGGAAACATTAGATTTTATTGCTCAAACCTATGTAAAATTACGAAAATTACAAGATCAGCATGTTGAAAGCAGTTTGGCAGAGCGTAAAGAGGGGGCCCTTACATCTTCTCAGAAGAAGAAATATATTCAATTAAAGGGTGAGTTGATTCAAGCAGTAAAATCTCTTTCTTTAAACCAAAATCGTATCGAAGCTTTGGTTGAACAGCTTTATGACATTAATAAGAGATTGATTCATAATGAAGGTAAGCTGAAACGGATTGCCAATAGCTATGGCATTGGCCATGAGGATTTTTTAAAAGAATACCAAGGGCGTGAATTGGACGCAGATTGGATGAATTATATTGCTGCTTTGCCTACACCTGGTTGGAAAGAGTTTTCGGTGCGTGAAGCAAAAGAAATCCAAAAACTGCGAAGTGAGATACAAAATCTTGCGCAAGAAACGGCTATTTCGATTGGTGAATTTCGTCGGATTGTTATGCAGGTGCAGAAAGGTGAACGCGAATCAACAATTGCAAAAAAAGAGATGGTAGAATCTAATTTGCGTCTTGTCATTTCAATTGCAAAAAAATACACCAATCGTGGTTTGCAGTTTCTTGATCTTATTCAAGAGGGCAATATCGGTTTGATGAAGGCTGTGGATAAGTTTGAATATCGGCGCGGCTACAAATTTTCAACTTATGCAACATGGTGGATTCGTCAAGCTATTACACGTTCAATTGCTGATCAGGCACGTACAATTCGTATTCCTGTTCATATGATTGAAACAATTAATAAAATTGTTCGTACCTCGCGTCAGATTCTCCATGAAATTGGACGAGAACCAACACCAGAAGAATTATCTAGCAAGCTTTCTATGCCGTTAGAAAAAGTACGAAAAGTTCTTAAAATTGCAAAAGAACCCATTTCTCTCGAAACGCCTGTTGGTGATGAAGATGATTCCCATTTGGGTGATTTTATTGAGGATAGGAATGCTTTATTACCAATTGATGCAGCTATCCAAGCTAATCTGCGAGATACGACAACACGCGTTCTTGCTTCATTAACACCACGAGAAGAACGTGTTTTGCGGATGCGTTTTGGAATAGGGATGAATACCGATCACACATTGGAAGAAGTGGGACAGCAGTTCTCAGTTACAAGAGAGCGTATTCGTCAAATTGAAGCAAAGGCACTTCGTAAATTGAAACATCCTAGCCGTTCACGAAAATTGCGCAGTTTTCTCGATTCTTAAATAAAAGAATTCGTGTGCATTTTAATAACTCCCTCTTTCTTCTTAATGAAGGGGGGAGGTGCTTCATGTTGTACTTGGATACTTTCTTGAGAAAAACATAGGAAGAATTTGAACAATCTAGAAAGTTTTCGATGTTTAATGTTTCTCTTAGCTTTGGGGCTTTATACTTCTCTGTCTCAAAAGAATAGATATAGGGCAAAGGGTGGTTATGGAGTAGAGAGTAGGGGGCTTTCAAGAAATGAACGATAAAAACATTACCTTGCGTATAGCGCGGCTCGTTTTTAAGAAATGAGATCTGTTAGGAATAAACTTATATTGCAACATACGGACTTTTTGATGAAAAATGTATATTCTTTGCGGAATTTTTCTATCATTTTAGGTGACGCATTTTATTCTTCGTTAAGTTTACAAAGAGATGTTTCAATAGGTTATGTTCATTTATATGCGCTATTTTTGAATATTCTCTTTTTATTCAGATAGCTTTTAAGAACATGGTTTAAAGTATACATTGAGTTGAATCTTTTTAAGAGACAGAAATAGATAAAATTATAGAAATTAAACGTTTCATTTTTTATAGATCGTCTTAATTAAAAAAGGTGTGTCTGAGTTTATGAGTGGAGAACTTCCCTTTTGGAAAGTAAAAAAATTAGAAGAGATTTCCATTTCTGAGTGGGAGAGCCTTTGTGATGGCTGTGGCTGTTGTTGTCTCCATAAAGTTGAGGACGATGATACGGGTGACCTTTATGCAACCAGTATTGCTTGTCGTCTTTTAGATGGGGAAACCTGCAGGTGTCGAGATTATGCTCATCGTAAATCAATTGTACCAGATTGTATATCGCTAGATATTACGACAGTTAAAACAGCGCGTTGGCTTCCAGAAAGTTGTGCTTATAGATTAATTTATGAGGGAAAAGATCTTCATTGGTGGCATCCATTGGTATCAGGGGATTGTCAGACGGTACATACAGCGCGTATTTCTGCACGCGGACAAATAGAGATTTACGAAGACGAATTATTATCTGAGGAAGATTATCTTTATCACATTACTGGTCTTCTACGTGAAGGCCAGTAATATGATTTTTTATACAACTTGTTTGTGACTTAATCGATCGCAAAGACTACAGTGACGCTCACGTTATAATTTAATTCACCACCTGCAAAATTTGTATTTGCGTAGCTTACATCTGCTGCTCTACTCATGAGACGTGGTGTTGGGTGATAGTAATCATCCTTTTCATTGATTTCAATAATTTTTCCTAATTTTAAATCGGCTGCTTGCGCTATCGTTTGCGCTTTTTCAATGGCTTCAGTAATGGCTTTTTTACGTGCTTCTTGATAAAATGGCTTTGTATCTGCGTTGGTAAAAGTAATGCCGTTAACTGAATTAACACCTAGTGTCATCGCTTGATCAAAGATTTTACCAGCATTGGTAAGATCACGAATGCGCACCGTTAAAGAATTTGAAACATGATAGAGTTTTTCATTATTCTTTTTTTCGTGGTGTTTATCAGAGGTCGACTGATAAATGGATAAGCCTGATGTTTGCAAATCATTTGCTTGGATGCCATTGTTTTTAAAAGCGTTTATAATATCATTGATGGATTGATTATTGGAATCTAATGCCTTTTGGGCAGTTTTGTCATAGGTAACAACGGCTAGATTAATAATGGCCATATCCGGTGCTGCTTGACTTTCTCCGATTGCTGTCACTGTAATCGTTGCATTTTTCATTTTATTCTCTTCAGCATAAGCACGTACAGTCAACGATGTGGCTAAGAGTGTAAATGCTAATATAACTGTTTTAACCAGAGAACTCTTCAGTGGTTGAATTTTCTTTTCTATCATATCTATACCTTTATATTTGTCAGTTAATTATTCTCTCATTTTTAAGAGTTTTTGTAAAGAAATTAGAGCACTGAAAAAAAAACCAATAGAAAAGAGAAAAAGATGGGTTATAATCTTTGTCAGCTCTTGTATCATAGGGCATTTTAGTTTAGAGAGAAACAACCTATGTGGGGCCTGTAGCTCAATTGGTTAGAGCCAGCGGCTCATAACCGCTTGGTTGGGGGTTCGAGTCCCTCCGGGCCCACCAATAGGGAAATGTACAATAGAAAAATGGATCGTTTATATAAAAGTTTTGAGATTCTACCTTTTTCGTTTTTTATTTATTTTCCTGTTTGTTTTAGAAGCTTTTGGTCGTTGTTTGTTGCAGTTTTTCCTCTCAGTCGCTTTAATATGATGGTATGTTTTCTTAGTCTCATCAAAGAAGTTCTCTCATTTGCAACCTTTTAGCATTTGGATTAACTGATATGGGTCGCTATTTACTTTCTTAATTCATATACTGTTTTGTACTTTTTCTATATGGTGTTCTTCATAAAATAGAAGGCTAAAAGCTTCATTGGATAAGTTTATTTATACTTGTTCTGCAAATAAACAGACCTCAATAAAACCAATTTTAAAGATTGTACCTGTTCAGAACAAATGGCTCAAAAAACATTTAGTGTAAATTTGCTTTTTTCTAAGTGATGTTAATGTTTTTTAGATGTTCGAATAGCATCATTGTGATGAAAGGTTAGTGTATAAGAGAATGTGATCTATGGGCATTCATATGTATCATGGGGGCAACGATGATAACATTTGTTGATATTTTCTTTTTCCCAAGAAAGGAATTCTATTTAATGTCTTGAGAAATATTGTTCATAGTGACGGTGGCGTGTTTTCTGAAAAGAATTTTATTAATTGTTCTTTGAAAAGTCAATTGAGTGATTGTTTCTATCGCTTTGCATCATCCAGATTCTATTGTAATAAGCATTTTATTATTCTGTAAGAAATGTTTTCTATGATATTGGAAAATTTGTTAAAATACCATTTTCTGTTTTTGTGTATTTTTTGCTTAATGTTTAAATTATAGAGTTTTCATGTGATCCGAATTATTATTGAAGAGCAGATGTCTTTTTTGATTTTACTCTGATAAGGAATTGGCAATATTGCGGTAAACCTAGCACTTTTTTGTATTGCTAACATTTTTCTCGTATTGATCGTATAGAGAGTTTTATCTTTATTATGAGTTTTTTCTCTTATGAAAAATTATTGGCAGGGAGGGTGTTTTTTTGGAAAAGTATACTTCTTCTTCAAAGTCATACTTTGAAAATATAATTCTTCATTTGCATAAGGGAATTTCTCTCTTGTTGTAAATCTGTATAAAATTTACGTACAAAGATTGTGCGTGATGATTCGTTTTATTTTTTAATAGTATCATTTTTGCTTATGATAGAGACTTATATTAGTATTTACAAGGTGCGTTTAGAGGAGAGGTTACCTGTAAATGTGTTACAGAGTTTTAGGTAGTGTGGCTCTGTTTATAAGAATTTATTCCTATAACATTGTTATATTCTTGCTTTGCAATATTGTTAAAAAAACATAGATGGTGCTATGTAGAATAAATTGTGATGTATTTTTTTCAAAAAAGCTTTTTCGTGTTCTCTTATATAGAGTTCAGGAGTGTCTTCAGGGATATTTTCACATTAGTTTTTATTGGTCCGAATCGCAAGATCTGCGTAACATTATTCGCGTTTTTGATAGATTATACCAATTTTCATAAGAAGGTCTGGATCGTGTGATGCTTTCTGTTTCACTATGGTACATGACTAATAGAACTTCATCTGATTTTGTAAAATAAGTTTGTACACAATTGCTTCCATACTGCCTATTGCAAATATTTTTTTCTAAGGTATGAGATATATTTTGAACGCTTTAGCGTTATATAGTGTGACTACATGGAGTATGACTATGAAGAATGATAAAAAATTTGAAACAACTTTATCTGATATTATTGTGAAATGGGAGTCTTTATCGACGTCTCAAAAGCAAGCGATATTGGATAAAGTAGAAAATGCTACAGATTCTGCTCATTCAACAGAACATTTAAGGCTTCAATCTTCTTTTTATCTCCAGACGAAATCAAAGTTATGAGTTTTAAGTCTTCATCGGAGATATTGAAACCAGTTATTACATATATGGCACTAGCATTTCCCAGTGTATTCAAAATAGCCATGAGTTTATCTACAGAAGGTCTCTTGCCTCCATTTATCATTTGTTGGACGTAATTTTGTCCACAGCCTGCAGCTCTGCTTATTTCAATCATTGTTCGTCCGTCACTTTTTATCAATTCAACTAAGCGTTGGAACCAATCTTTTTCAGTCTTTGTCATTTTTAGACCTTTACATATTTACGCTATAGCGTTAATATTGCGTTGCGAATCCAGAATATATGATACAAGGAGCGTGAAAATATCCATGTGTAGCTCTTCGCTAAGGAAGCATATAGAGTTGTTTTTAACTAATAACAAAATGTCCCCATACACTTTCAGATTCGAATCAATAAAAATGGTTGCTTAGTTCCACGGTTGTGAAAAAGTAAATGTGTATACCAGAAAGGGCGATACACACTCGTATGTTTATGAGATTTCACTATGATAGTATACGTAGCAGCATTATAAATCAAGATATACCCCAACATCAGAATTTGTAAAAAAATTCTGCGTTGAGGTAGTGTGTGAATATAACGAAGCTTTAGAGCCTTAAGAGATAGGATAATGGCTGTAGAAAAAATGTAAATTGCATAGCAAAGAATACTGATTTCTTCTTTATTGTAATAAATTAGATCACTATCAGATGGTATATCGTATATATGCGTAAAAAAATGGGAAATATCAAAAAAGTGATCTTGGATATTTTATTAAACAGGAAGGTAATCTGATCCACAAAGGTGGTTGTTTGGTAGAATTGTACATTCGATCAATGCCCTTATGGGGATGAATGTGTTTTTATGATGCTGCGGTTTATAATGAAGTCTGTGTTTATAATGATGTTGTTATTGATAACAATGCATTAACATATGGTTGTTTAGTGGTTCGTAAGAGTTCGCATGTTTATGAAAAATAAGAACTTTATCGTTATTTGAATATGAGTGGAGATGCATATGTTTATGCTAATGCGGTCTTTTTTGATCAAGTTTTGAATGCTCAATGTATTGAATTTTGTGGTGATACTCGTGATTTTAGAAAGGCTCGAGTTTATAATGATGCTTTAATTTGTGGTGATGTAAAGGTTTGTGGGAAGGCAAAATTTTACAGAAATGCTGTGCTTTGTGACACTGAAGATTTTTGTAATAATGAAAAACTTTCATATATAGCCGCATTCCACATGGCGTAAAAAGGAAGATAGGAACGATTTGGGCAAGGCTTGTATGATTGGATTGCGTCGTTAGTTTTATTTGACGTTCCTTATTTTTTGTATTTTGTGTCAATAAATATGTCGCAAATAATTGGTGTGAGTGTAGATTTAGCCGCTTTCAGAGATTTGTTTGCGTCATTTATCAATGCTTTAATGGAGAAAATAAGAACGCCGAGAGTGATTGTTCACACTTGGAACATGCGATTTATTGCATTCTTTTTTTGATTGAGGATGAAACAAATTGGTCAAGATGATCACTTGAGCGACAATTAAGGGAGATCCAAATGAGTGTAAACGAAATTTTATTGGGAGCAATGATTGTTGTTTTGTTGTGCAGCGGGGTTATATTTCGATTTTCTTTATATTATCGCAGTCAAGTGAAAATTTTAAAAGAGGAATCTAGAAGAATAAAGCATGAGTTTTTAAGAGATTCTATGAAGATGACTGAAGAACGAGATAGGGCTATTAGAGAGCAAAGTATGGTGATTAAAAGACGCGACCAAGCAATTGAAAAACTGAAAAAACAAATTAAGCAATATGAAAAAAATGAAAAGAAATATAAAAAAATGCTTAAATCTGAAGATGATAAAGAGTGATTGTATTCATATTTTGCATTAAAGGGTTTGGAAATGTGTTAGGAAGATTGGAATGACGAGAGAGATAAACTTTAATGAAGCCAATTATGGTGCTGATGGAGAGATTGTATTGGAAGAGAATATTCAAGTTTACTCTGATTTTATGAAAATATTTAAGTTTATAAGACAGAGCGTCGTTGATCATAAAATAAGAGTTTATGATGATAAACCAGTTTATAGGTAGGCTAGTTATTAAAAAGCGCGTCTATACAATCCAGCAATTTTATATTATTGCTGGAAACAGTTTTGCACGTTCTTTTTAGATGTAAGGTATAAATGCTACGATAGTTTCAGCTAATAGGTATAAAAAATTGCATGATAATAGAAAGAAAGAGATATTTGCTTTTTATGAAGATGAAATGGGTAAGTCAGTTATGATTATCAGATACAGAAGAGGAATATGAACGTAAAAGATATTAATATCTTTTAGAGTAAATATATTTCTCATTGATGATTTATCTTCTCTTCATGTGCGTTTATTTTTTATGAAAAATACAAAACTTAAGAGATTTTCTTTTTTATAAAGGCTATAGAGATTTGAGTATGATTGAAAATAAACATATAATCTGTAAGAATATGAATGTTCTTTGTGAGTGTCAGAAATAATACAAAAACTTCCTCTCATTGAGGGCAAATCAATCACTTTTCATTTATCACAAAAGTAACTACCATACCATTATACAAAATAAACGCTTGTTTTAATGGTAAAGAATGTTAGGACTGTAGTTCTCTAATAAGAGCCTTATGTGTAATTTCTTTTATTTGCTCAATATTGATTAGGATATCTTGTTTTGTTGGATAACCTTTACTAGAAAAAGCAATTTTTTGTGCATCTCCTGAGATTAAACGCCAGTACCATTGATTGTGAACTCCTTGAAACACCTCAAAATACATGCTTCCCACCTCATAAAATAGCTGATAATTTTCAGGATAAATATTTAACTAATCCGCTTGTAAACATTAATGTATGTCTCTCTAGGAAGTCGTCAATATATTCCCCTTAAATTTTCTGACCTTAAAAATAATTTCTATGAGAGCTATTATTCTTTTAACAAGAAAAAATTTATTGTCAATAAGATATGAATGAGAATTTTATACTATAAAATTATTTTTTTTAATTTAAAGACACTATACTTTCATTTACAATGCAAATATTTTTCTGTCGTTACAGAAATAAAGTTTATAAATTATATAAAACTTCACCAGCATGGATAAAGTAAAAAATACTTTTTTCCATACTGGTGTTTAATCATTTCTTGCTTTTTCTTTTGAAATAGACGTTTATTGATTAGCTATAACCTCTTTTTGGGATACGCTTCGAATGAGCAAATCAATGAATAAGCTAAGAGTATAAGAATTGGCCATTTTAGCTTTCATATCGATAAGAGAGGTTGTAGTTTTAGGGTTAAAACCATTTGATAAACCTTGTCTTGACAAATATTGCTGCAATTTTTCATAAGAACTGTCGATTTTTTCTTGATTTAGTTTTTCGTTACGATCACTATCGGCAAGTGTTTCTTCCAGTCCCTCGATTTTTTTAATAAAATAATTCCAGTCAAAATCACCTTTTGTATATTCGGTGTCAAACATTTTTCCTTGTCCAGTTAAAAGCCAATTAATATTGACACCATATAACGTGCGGTATGTTTGTAAGACACTAAGATTGGGTTCTCTCTCTCCACGCTCATAAAAAGCAATGGAATTTTTTGTCATGCTAAAACTTTTAGCTAAGGTTTCACGTGATGGATCGCCTAAAGCAAGACGTACATAACGTAAACGTTTTCCAAATATGGTTTTTGATTCAGTTTCAGGACGTGCCACGAATTATCTCCCTCGGTAAATCATCATGGTATAAATCATTAAATAATAAAAGCACACTATGTATTAATATTCTATGATATAATGTCAATATTATAGCTTTAATTTCTTGTTATTTTTTTATTTGTGTAGATAGAAAGCAATCTTGCACTTATTGTATTGACAATTGATATTCACTTCAAAACAAAATTCCTTGTTGCTACATTTGTCTCTTGCTTTTTTTGAGAGAATTTTCATGTAACTTTACCATATATATTCTATACACCTCTGCATTAATAGATGCAACTTTAAAGAGATGCAAACTTTGGATTGGTACTGGGTGTGCTTAGATGAAGTAGAAAATAAACTTTGAGGAATGATCATGTCCCTATTACGCTATTTTGGGTTTGCTTTTTTTTTCACGATTATTGGTGTCTTTTTAGGAGGGGTTATTGGTTGGTTTGAAACGGAAAGTATTACTGGTTTTCTTAAATATTTTTTTATTTGCTTTGTTTTAGGAATTTTGGAAATTTCTTTATCTTTTGATAATTCTATTATCAATGCGCGTGTTCTTAGTAGAATGAGTCCATTGTGGCGTCGTCGTTTTCTTATATGGGGTATTTTGATAGCTGTATTTGGGATGAGAATTGTTTTTCCATTATTGGTGGTTGTCGTTGCTGTTGGGATTAATCCAATTGCGGCAGTCAAATTAGCGATATGGGAACCACATCGATATGCTGAAGTTTTAACCGATGCGCATATGGGGATTGCTGCTTTTGGAGGAACTTTCCTTATGATGGTTGGCTTAAAATATTTTTTTGATTCTGAAAAAGAAGTGCATTGGCTTAATGTTATAGAGAGATTTGCTCAAAAGTTTGGGGCGCTTGTTGGAATTGATATTGCAATTGTTTTGATTTTGATCTTATTTGTTTCAACTCAGATTGACGCAGAAAATAAAATAACTTTTTTATTAGCAGCACTTTATGGACTTTTGACCTTTATCGGTGTTGAAGTTGTCGGTCATCTCTTGGATACTCCTCAAAAGACTTTAACAACAGTAGCTCACGGGGGAGTAGGGGCGTTTCTTTACTTAGAAGTTCTTGATGCTAGTTTTTCTTTCGATGGCGTGGTTGGTGCTTTTGCCTTTTCACACAACCTTTTTATTATTGCGATAGGTCTTGGTATCGGAGCATTTTACGTTCGTTCTATGACAATTATGTTGGTTGAATCAGGAACATTATTGCATTATCGTTATTTAGAGCATGGTGCTTTTTATGCAATTCTAGTTCTTGCAGTGATTATGTATCTGCAAACGATTATATCGGTTCCTGAAGTTTTAACAGGACTTGTGGGAGTCTGTATTATTGGAATGGCATTATATTCTTCGATTCGTTTTAAGCATCGTCAATTAGATGAACATGTTGTATCTAAGTAATGGAGATTTCTTCCTTTTTCACACTTTTGTTTATCGCATATCTTTGAATAGAAAGAGGTCTTTTATGCAAAATAAAATACTATTTTATTGCTTATTGATGTTTTTGTTTTAAAGAGGAGATCATTGCACGATTTCCCCTCCATGAGGGAAATAATGTATAATCTTTTGGATAACTTTTGACGTATAGAGGCTTTTTGACTTCAATATAAGGTGCAAGTTTACGCTATACTTTTTACCAGCTTTCAGTATCATAACTGCTCTTGCATTTAATGATTCATAAGAAGCCTTTTGGCTGTTTTTTTTGCAAGATTTTTATTCATACATCAATCCTATTTGTGATGTTTTAAGAGAATGGTGTTGAAATAGGGTTGAAATGAGAGAATTTTACGATATTTTCGTTCCTTACTTAAATAGGTAAAAAAATTTATTCATTATAAATCAGAATGTTATAATGGTAGATGAGAAAAGAATATTTTAGGAGAGCATTAACAGTTCTATCCCTGCTTCGTTCATAGTTTTAAGCATAGTGTTTAGTGATCCGTTTACATCAATACCAGCACAAGCATTTAATGAAACACTGACTTTAAAACCGTATTGTATGGCGTGAAGAGCAGAGAATCCGACACAAAAATCAGTTGCTAAGCCACACATAATGAGCTTGGTAAAACCATGTTCTTTGAGATAAACATGTAAACCTGTTGGTGTTTTTTGATCATTTTCAAGAAAAGCAGAATAGCTATCCATTTTTTGATTATAGCCTTTTCTAAGGATAAGTTGTGCCTTTTCTACTCTAAGAGATGGATGGAATTCTGCTCCTTGTGTTCCTCGTATGCAATGATCAGGCCAAAGTATTTGAGGACCATAGTCAAGAATGACTGTATCATAGGGCTTTTTTTCAGGATAGCAGGAAGCAAAGCTGCAATGGTTTTTGGGATGCCAGTCTTGGGTTAAGATAACGTGGTGAAAATGATTTATGAGATTATTGACGGCGGGTAAAATAGCATCACCTTGAGGTACGGCAAGTGCTCCACCTAGTAAGAAGTCATTTTGAACATCAATGACGATTAAGGCTTTTTTTTCCATAAATATATTCCTATACGAGATGAGCTTTTATCGTATTTTTAAAAAGCTATATGTCGTCTTGAAGTTTTGAAATGATGTGCTGGATATTGATATTATTTTTATAATTATCAAGCCAAAAGAGGGGGATGGATAAGTTTTTACAATTGGCTTTATAGTTTTTTACGAATTGTAACCACGTACCAATGGGAAGGGCACTGTATTCATTTGTTGCTACGTGTTGATGCAAAGCTTTCATGATCATTGGGCTTGGGACGTCAGATCCCATAAGGCGGCGGTCGTTTTGTAAACGTAATTTAAGCCATATCAAGGCAAGGGGTGAAGTCCATTGCTTTCCGTAGCAAAAAATCGATGAAAAAAGAGAAGGATTTTTTACTGCGTAATATAAAGCCCATAAAGCGAGAAAAGAAGGCGCATAGAGAATTGCTTTTCTTTGTGGTATCATATTACATTGATAAGTCGGTTTAATACGATAAAAATACAATGTTATATCTGGTATGGAAAAGAGAGGCAAGGTTTGATAACAGGTTTCAGGGACAGCTAAAAAGATTTGCTTTTTGCTCTTTAGGGGGATGTTTTTTTGCATTCAGGACCATACTGGGGCTTGTGAGATTAGAAAAAATGTACCAATATAAAGCGAAAAGCTTTTGATACGATGTAAGTGCTATTTACTGTACTGTTTCAAAAAGCAAAAGCAGTTTTTTTCAAAATCCTAATCTTTAATATCGCATAATATAAAGAGAAATTTATGGCACGTCAATTTATCTATCATATGGCTGGGCTTAACAAGTCTTACGGCAATAAAAAAGTTCTAGAAAATATTCATTTGTCTTTTTATCCAGATGCGAAGATCGGTATTTTAGGGCCGAATGGTGCAGGGAAGTCAACTATTTTACGTATTATGGCTGGGCTAGATAAAGAATATACGGGAGAAGCATGGATTTCTGAAGGAGCACGCTGTGGTTATCTACCACAAGAACCTTTGCTTGATGCGAGCAAAGATGTGCGTGGTAATGTGATGGAAGGTGTTGCAGATAAACAGGAAATTCTTGAGCGTTATAACGAATTGATGATGAATTATAGCGAGGAAACGGCTGATGAAAGTGCACAGCTTCAGGACATTATTGACAGTCAGAATCTTTGGGATTTAGAAAGTCAAGTGGAAATGGCAATGGCTGCTCTTGGCTGTCCGCCAGCCGATGGGGATGTAACAAAACTTTCGGGTGGTGAGAAGCGGCGTGTTGCACTTTGTAAATTGCTTTTGTCAAAACCTGATTTATTACTTTTGGATGAACCGACAAACCATTTAGATGCTGAAACGACGGCTTGGCTTGAGAGGCACCTACGTGAATATCCTGGGGCTGTGCTTTTGATAACCCATGATCGTTATTTTCTCGACAATGTAACGGGTTGGATTTTAGAATTAGATCGCGGTAGAGGTATTCCTTATGAGGGGAACTATTCTGCTTATTTGGGGGCTAAAGCCAAGCGTTTGGCTCAGGAAGGCCGTGAAGAGGCAGCGCGTCAACGTGCTTTATCACGTGAGCAAGAATGGATCGCTTCTAGTCCAAAAGGGCGACAAGCAAAGTCAAAAGCTCGGATTAAGGCTTATGATGAGTTGGTTCAAGCAGCACGTGAGCGCCGTCCTGGAGAGGCGCAAATCATTATTCCTATTGGAGAAAGGTTAGGACAAGTTGTTATTGAGGTTGATAATCTCTCTAAAGCTTATGGTGAACGTGTATTGATTGATTCTCTTTCTTTTAAACTTCCTGCTGGTGGCATTGTCGGCGTTATTGGGGCCAATGGTATGGGAAAGTCGACCTTGTTTAAAATGTTGACGGGACAGGAAAAGCCCGATTCAGGTCAGATACGTATCGGTGAAACAGTTCACATGAGTTATGTGGATCAGAGTCGCGATTCCTTGGTGGGGGATAAAACTGTTTGGGAGGAAATTTCTGGTGGAAATGACATTATTAAATTAGGCAAATATGAGATGAATAGCCGCGCTTATTGCGGGGCTTTTAATTTCAAGGGGGCAGATCAGCAGCAGAAGGTGGCAAATTTATCAGGAGGGCAGCGCAATCGCGTACATTTGGCGAAACTTCTAAAAGAGGGGGGAAATGTGCTTCTTCTTGATGAACCGACAAATGATCTTGATACTGAAACATTGGGTGCATTGGAAGATGCATTGGAAAATTTCGCTGGTTGTGCAGTTATCATATCGCATGATCGTATGTTTCTTGATCGATTGGCAACACATATTTTAGCCTTTGAAGGTGATGGTCATGTAGAATGGTTTGAAGGTAATTTTGCTGAATATGAGGCTGATAAAGTTCGTCGTCTTGGGGCGGAATCTCTTAATCCTAAGCATGCAAATTATAAACCTCTTACACGCTAGAATTTTTTATCTTATCGCAACTTTGTTAGAATAATAGTGTATTTTATTGCGTTTGTTATTTCATAAATAAAGTGTGTGTGTACTCTGTGGGAGTTTTTATTCATTGAAAAGAGTAAGAGACACTTTATGAAATTATGACCTAAATAGGGTTATTTTACTCATGATATATAACCGGTTATTTTTTGTAAAACTGCAATGAAAAGGAGGGGATGGAGCGTATAGTATTACTTCTACAAATGCCTTGGTCATTGAGCATTATCATCTTTACTTAATAAAAATGCAAGCTGGCATTATCATGTTATTTTTTCTCAATAGTATGCAGTTTTTGTTTTGAGGTGGGCATAAAAGGTATTTTTATCCATCTGTCCCCTCCGTTTATGAGCTGTAAGAGAATGATTTGGATTGATTTATCATGAATAGATTTGAAATGAGAAAAATCTACGGTATTCCGGTTTTTTATTCAAGTTAAAAATGAATTATTATTATAAATCAATGTATTCTCATTATAACGAGAAGCAGGGAGATAAGATCTGTTCGTTTTTTACATTAGCCTATTTTTTTCATAGTATGATAAAATAGAGAGAACAAAATAGATGAGAATATGCGTTGTATGCTTGACTTTTTTTCCTATAAACAAATGTTTATAGGAATGTTTAGGGGATAATTATGAAAAAAAGTGCAAGTTTAGATGCAATGATTGTGCTGCTGAAAGCGGTCGCAGAAGTAAGCCATTTACGTGTTCTTAGGCTCTTACATCATGAAGATTTAACAATTCCTGATTTTATTTTTATTCTTGATCAGTCGCAAGCGTGTATATCACGATATTTACGTTTATTGTACGAAGCACGATTGATTGAGCGTTATCAGAAGGGGGATAGCCTTTATTTTAAGCTTTGTCATGATTTTTGGGGTAAAGACATTGTGATAGGTATTCTTTCGGCTTTGCCAAAGGATGATGTGTTGTTAGCGCATGATTTAGAACGTTTGAAGGATGTTAAAAAGCAGCGTCAAAAAACGAGGAAGAAGCATTTCTTACAAAATGCGTTGCAACGGGATGTATTACGGTCATCCTATATGGCAGATCATGGTGTAGAAAACTCGTTACTTGAAATCATTGGCGATAAACCATTTCAGACGATGTTGAATATTGGAAGAGGTGGAGACTCTATCTTAAAATTGTTTTCTAATCTTTATACGCATGCGGTTCAAGTTGTGCTTGATAGCAATGTTTTTCACTTGTCTGTTGGAGATACAACTTTTGATTTAGTTATTCTTCATTGGGTTTTACATTTTCTTGAAAATCCTGAAATATTCCTTCATGAGATATCAAGTGTTTTGCGTCCTCATGGCCGTTTATTGATTGTGGATTTTGGTTATCATGAAATTGAGTCTTCATATTCTGATCAAGTGCATATGCGTTTTGGATTTTCGGCTTTACAAATAGAACAATGGCTTAAAAATGCGGGACTTGTTCTAGAACAAACGGTTTGTCTTACTCCTATACAAAATGAAAACAGTGAGGAGGGGATTGCTACGCTTTGGCTTGCTCGTGATCTGCGTTTATTGGTTGACGATATCAAAGATAAACAAGTAGATTTTGCATAAATCGCGTTTGTTAACGTGCTTTATACTCTGATTTTTCTCAAGGAATAGCGTAGAGATAAAACTTTATTCAATCATTGATAAGCTATTGTTTTTTACATTTGTATTATGTTTTTATATGGGAGTATTGGTGTTTTATAGCGGCGTGTAGGCTGTATAATGAAGCACCTTCTATAGAGTTAAGCCTATGAGGATCATTATTTAAGGTGTTCTTGCTATCATATTTATGTTATTAGCCAATATATTGATTTTAAAAGATCATTGATTTTTTTAGACTCAATAAGAGGTTTAAATACAGGAATGTTGTTTCATTTCAAATTTCCTGTTTCAGAATCCGAAAGAGTCTGTTTGTCTGCTACAAAAGAAGGTATTTATCTTAATGATACCGTTTGTAAAAGAAAATACATTTTCTAAATGTGAGAGCGGCTGCAATATGATATAATGCCGCACAATATAATCATAGTGAAGGCTCATACCTTTATAAATATCAGAGATGGTGGTGCCCAATAGATCTTAAAATATCTCTTTAAAACAGGTTTTTAGATAAGGAGTACCTTAGAACTTTTAGTGAGGGGTGCAAAAAGATGCTCTAAAAAGACGAAAAAGTAAAAGGGTAAGACAATGCATTATATTCATAAAAATAAGATCGGCGATGATCTATGGATAGTCTGTGGCTGAAAGTAGGAAAGAAAAGCGTGATATTACACTAAAGTTTCGTATCTCTTTATCATGAGAAGTTATGAAGATTATTAAATAAGTCCATTGTTTTTGCCAAAAGTATTTTCTTTCTTTTTATGTTTGCCTCTCATCTTATGACGCAGTCCGTGGTTATAGCGTAAAATTGATAGGGCACCATCGTCTTTAGTTTAAGTAAAAGTTGTAAGCCGGCATCATTGTTTTATGTTTTTTATCCATATGCTTCTTCTTGTTTGTGATGTGCGATAGTATGGCTATTCATTAATTCAATAGACGAAGATTGAAAATAAGGGAATCTTACGTTCTTGAGGTTTCTCATGTAAATTGTAAAATGATGAGTTATGATTGTAAATTAATGAATTGTTTACGTTAGAAGAACAGAATATAAAAATTTTTGAGCATAGAAACTACTGTGTGTATTATTTTACGGGATCATTTAAATGATAGAGATTAAGAGAAAATGTCTGCATTGATTTCGGTTTGTTATGTTAAAATGCGTTAGAGACTGTTGGTTATTGTAAAATGGTTTATCGTTATTTGGAATGACGATGGGGCGTGATTCGAAAAAAATACCTTCAGAGTTCTCATTTTCTCATAAGATTAAGCTGTTTAAGTTCCTCATTGATTGTTACATGAGGGATGTAACAATATTTTAATGATCATTTACAGAAATTTTTTATAAAGATAGATAAGATTTTATTTTCTCTAATTTATTGTTTTATTTAAATAATTCATAGCTTTCTTGCAAGAAGATGTTTTCCATTTTTTACGGTTATTTGTGTAAGATTTTAAAAATCTACGTTTTTCTTTTTGTGGTGATTGCTGTTGGAAAAGTGATTCTACTTTTACGTAGTTTTATTTTTATAGGGTGGATACGTAGAAATTACTGTTTTTTAATATGATCATCAGAGTTATGAAAGAAACTATTTAAAAGTTATAATGATCGTAGATTCTAATTGATGCTTATTGAAATAAAATTGCTTCAAATTGGGTCATTTTAAACTTTTTTTGCCTAAATTTAAACATTTTTAAATAATTTATAATTCTTTTATGTTTTTTTGCGTAGAAGATGATAAGAATTTCTTGTTGTTTAAAGAATTTTATTCCATAGCAAGAATATTGCATCGGCTATCTTAGTGGTTGATGTAAGAGGACAATCGGGGAACCTCCTCCCCCCCCCCCCCGCGTGGATCCCCTAGATTGTCTGGCCTGACTGAGGATTTCCTCAGTCAGGCTTTTTGTAATTATTTTAGGAAATGTAAGGTGTTATTAGGGGGGGGAGTGTAAGATCTGTTATTGTTTCGCCTATAGTACCTAAATACATAGAGGGGCGAGTCTTATTGGGCGGATAGTGTTAGCGTATTCATTTTTAATAATTTGATTTTTCTTTATTGAGGCATTGTTGCATGTTATAAGAAGAATCGTAAAAGGAAGCTATGTTTGTATTCTGTGATCTTTAGGTAAGAGATAATGGGATCTTTTTCACATCGTATTATTTTTATTTTATTTGTATTTTTTATTTCTGGCGCTGTCTTTTTTGCTTCTCAAAGTAGTGCTGTTTATCAGTTTTTTTCCGGTCGCTCTTCTTTTTCTTCTCAGCAGCTTGATGTAACAGAGGAGGAGTTGTTAGAGAGATTATCCGTATCTTTTCCAGATATTATCAAGCATCTTTCTAAGATGACCCCTCAACAGCAGGAGTTGTTTATTGCGCAGCTGCGTCGTGATGTAATTGCGCTTGCTTCTAAAAGTGGTCAGAGTCGTGAGCAGGCTCAAAAATCTGGTGAAACTGTTGCTATGGCTCTCTCAAAAGCGATTTCTCGTCCTTCCGTTGCTAATGCTTATTTTTAGCTATTTTTTAATTGCGCTTTTGGGTTTTATTTTAAGGAGAAAGAGCTTTTCGTGAAATTTTGAAAAGTGCGAGGAGATAATCAATTTGTAAGGTATTAACAAAATTTATCTCTCAAAAGGTAAGCAATTGGAGTATAAGGGTAATGTTGCAATCATTACAGGAGTGATAGAAAGTCTATCAAGGGTATTGGTCCAAGTTAATTGCATTATCAATCGCTACAATGACAAAAGCAGTATTGATTATAATAAAACACGTTAACTGCATTTTATATGCCGGTTATTTTTTTATTTGATATGAGAAAATAAAATTTTTTAAAGGATTTAAGCTTTTTTTGTTCTACGGATTTTAGGATATTTATCCACTTGTATGATTTCTGAAAATGAGGTGCAAGACTGATAAGATGATAGTCTGTGACAAAGAAAAAATATTTGAATGAAGATGAGAGGTCTATTTTTATTTAAAAAGGCTTTGGGGGTATTGAGTTTTCTAACATTTTTCAAAAAAATAGACACAAGTAATTGTTAAGCTTTGTTGTAGGGATAAAAACGGATATAACTTTTTTAGTATATTGTTTTATAATGATAATTTATCATTTTATATTGAATGAGAATCTTAAGAATTGTAAAATCCTCTCATTTTAAATTTATCCATGGTGAAAAAATTAAAATCAGTTTCTTGTATACCACAAGTAGAGGCTTGTGTGGATAAAAACTCTTTTAAAAAGGAATTAAAAAGCTTCTTTGAGACATCTTGAGAGCTAAAAGTCTGTTCCAATATTTTGAATTGGTAAAGAGTATGATGGTTTTAATATATTTATGAATTTTTTATGCGCAATGATGGGGAGATTTGTTTTGTGATTTTTTGAGATTTTATCGGACATAAAGAGTGCAGTGGGTGTTTATTAATCAGAGAGAAGCGTTGATAACGGTTTATATTTTTTGTGAACCTTTTTTGATATCGAGCATCTTCGGTAAAAAGATGCTCTTGTCTCTCTTTCTTTGAGGGATTGATCTCAATAAAAAAATTAATAATCTTATGTAAAAAATATTACATCTAGTTCAGATGCTATTTTTTTAATATAAAAATTGATTGATACAACAGTGATAGCCGCAAGTTATAGATTATATCATTTTATTTGATACGCTATAAGATTAATTATAGTCTTTTTATTTTTTTTATTTTATGATATAGAGAAATCTGAGACTTGTGCATAAAGATATATTCTTTTATTTCATAATTTTATCTTGAAATTGTCTTACTATTTCCTTTTTAAAGACGTTCTTTTGCTTTCTTTTTTGTATAATACATTTGCAAATTACTTGCGGCTAGAATTTGAGAATGTTTGAGTGAAGAGAAAGAAAATGCAATTTTTGAAAATCTTGTTAAATACAGCATGTGCTGTATTTTTTGTATTTGATATAAGTTGGACTCATAGTGTCTTAAATGTTGCGGAATCACGAGAAACCTCAGTGATTGTTGCTTCTAAGATTTCTGCTCGTCCTTATGAGTTTCTTATTCAGAAACTTGCGAATAAATATAATGTTCCCGTTAATTTAGCACATGCTGTTGTAAAAGTTGAAAGTAATTATAAGGCAGGTATAAAGGGGGCTGCTGGCGAAATAGGTTTGATGCAAATTAAACCCTCTACGGCACGAGGGTTGGGCTTTAGTGGTTCTGTACAGGATTTGTACGATCCTGCGACCAATCTTGAATATGGTATGCGTTATTTGGCAAGGGCCTATAAACTCAGTGGTGGAAGTACGTGTGGTACAATCCTTAAATATAACGCAGGTCATGCTGCAAAAAAAATGAATTCCATTTCAGCGAAATATTGCGCAAAAGTAAAGACTTATCTGGCTTCATTAAAATAAAAACATCTGTTGAGAGAGGTTTGTCATAAAATATTTTAAGATGCTATTTTCACGGAGCAGAAAATGTTTTATAAATCAGTATGTCAGTCGGCTGGGCAGCCGCGCTTGTCTGATACTGAAATACGGCAGGTGAGGAAAGTCCGGGCTCCATGGAAAGACGGTGCCGGGTAACACCCGGCAGGGGTGACCCTAGGGAAAGTGCCACAGAAAGTAAACCGCCTATTTTTATAGGTAAGGGTGAAAGGGTGGAGTAAGAGCCCACCGCGCATTCAGTAATGAATGTGGCAAGGTAAACCCCACCGGGAGCAAGACCAAATAGAAATGACGTGCAAAATTTAATTTGCAGCCGATTTCCGGGCGAGTCATTCGGGTAGGTTGCACGAGGCGGATGGTAACATCCGTCCCAGATGAATGGTTGCCATGTAAAGTGTAAGCTTTACTCTACAGAACCCGGCTTATAGGCCGACTGATATTTCATGATGATAGGCGATATTTTATAAGATCAATTATATATGGTCTTTTATGGAGTCTATGTGTTTGAAATGGACACTTGAGCAAAGGGTGTTTAAAAAAATTATAACATTTCTTTAAGTATAATGCGTTAGGATCTGTTTTGGGATAACTTTAGTTTTTTCGTTCATTGTGATTAATGTGAAAGTTGAAGGCTAGGTTATTCTAAGATCAGTTGCCATGAGAGAGCTGTTGATTTAAGACAGCATAACTTCAAGACGGATTATTTTGATAAAGCAGGATCAAAGAGCTGAACGCCATATTCCAGTGTTGTTACAGCCAGTTTTGGCTGGGCTTATGCCATTGGTTGGAGCAAAAGTGATTGATGGCACCTTTGGTGCTGGTGGTTATACGCGCGCTTTGTTAAAGGCAGGGGCACAGGTGATTGCTCTTGATCGTGATCCTTATGCTATCAGTGCAGGACAATCGCTTGTTGAAGAATTTTTTCCACGCCTTCGTTTGGTCCATATGGCGTTTTCACAGCTCGATCGTGTCGTTGAAGAGAAGGTGGATGCAGTTATTTTGGATATTGGTGTCTCTTCAATGCAGCTTGATGAAGCAGAAAGAGGTTTTTCTTTTCAAAAAGATGGTCCATTGGATATGCGAATGGCTCAGACTGGTTTTACAGCCAGCGATGTTGTCAATCATTTAAAAGCAAGGGATTTGGCACGTATTTTTAAGATATTAGGGGAAGAGCGTTATGCGGGGCGAATTGCACGGATGATTGAAAAGCGTCGTGTTGTGCAGCCTTTTTTGCGTACAGGTGATTTGGCGTATGCTATCGAAACGTTGATAGGACGTAAGCCGGGAGATCGTATTCATCCGGCAACACGTGTATTTCAGGCTCTTCGTATCTATGTTAATGATGAAATTGGTGAATTGGCATGTGGTTTATTTGCTGCTGAACGCGTTTTAAAAGCTGGAGGCCGTTTGGGGGTTGTCAGTTTTCATTCTCTTGAAGATCGTATGGTCAAAAGATTTTTTTCGGCTCGTTCTGGAGAATGTATGAGATCACGCTATCTGCCAGAAATAAAGGCTGCTCCAGCAACATTTTTTCCTTTGTTTCGAGGTGGGATCACGGCAACTAAAGAGGAGTTACAGAAAAATCCTCGTTCACGTTCTGCGAGGTTGCGTATTGGTGTACGGACTGAAGCAGAGGCTCTTGCAGCAGATATGAAATTATTTGGTTTAGCAGAGATTGCCAGTTTTGAAGGCAGCAAAAAATGACAGTTTTTCGTACATTTGATATGATTTTAGTGTTGATTATGATTTGTATGGCAGGACTTACTTATAAGGTAAAATATGATGTTCAAAAGCGAATGAACGAAGTTCTTCATCTTGAGCATGAAATTGCTGCAGCAAAAAATACGGTAAGTTTGCTTCATGCTGAGTGGGCTGTGATGATAAGGCCTTCACGCATGCAAAAACTTGCGAAACGTTATCAGAAAGAACTTGGGTTAGAGGTTATACAGCCGCGTCAAATCGTGGAGTTTAAAGACATTCCGGTACGGGTACATGATCAAATTGAAGAAGTGATTAAACAAAATATCTTGGAAGATAATCAAGATATTTTGACAAATAATCGGGCTTCTCAGATCAATAGTGTTGTCCAAAAAGGCGCGCAGTAATGAAATCGACTTTTTTATTCTCACAGAAGAAAAAGCGCTTAAAGAATTCGTTGAATAATCATAATGTTTCTGTTCGTCGTCCCTATTCTAGTCGTCCACGTTTGCTTTTTTCGTTGTTCTGCTTTTTAATTTTATATGGCATCATGGGGGCTTGCCTTATTTCTTATGGGTTGGAAGGTGGACAGATTGAAGAAGCAAAAGGGCCTGGAGTTCTTCAATTGATGGCACGTCCTGATATCGTTGATCGTAATGGTCGTTTATTGGCAACAGATATTAAAACTTATTCACTTTTTGCTGAGCCACGACGTATTATTGATGTGGATGAAACAATTGAATTGCTCTCAACAGTTTTGCCTGATCTTAATTGGCAGGAAACCTATAAGCGCTTAAAAAGAAAAACTGGTTTTTCTTGGATACAGCGTGGGTTAACACCAATGCAGAAGACACAAATTATGGCTCTTGGTATACCAGGAATTGGTTTTCGGACTGAAATTCGTCGCTTTTATCCTGATGGACCTGTAACTTCCCATATTCTCGGCATGGTGAATGTTGATAATCAGGGCATTGCAGGTATGGAAAAATATATTGATGATGCGGGTTTGAGTGCTCTGCGTGCTGCTGGTCTTGCCATGGAAGAATCATTAAAACAAGTTCAGCTTTCGATTGATGTGCGTGTTCAGGCAATTGTTCATGATGAACTTATTCAGGCTATGAAGCGTTATAAGGCAATTGCTGCAGGAGCTGTTATTTTAAATATACATACGGGGGAAGTTTTGGCTTTGGCATCACTACCAGATTTTGATCCTGGAAATCCTATCGAAGCTTTAAAAAGTGATCGTCTCAATCGGATGACGGCAGGAGCTTTTGAAATGGGATCGATTATTAAAAGTTTTACGACCGCCATGGCACTTGATTCCAATATTTTTTATTTAAACAGTATTATTGATGCTTCAAAGCCAATAAAAGCAAGTAGTGGGTATACTATTCATGATTTTCATGGAAAAAATCGACCCTTAACGTTATGGGAGGTTTTTATTTATTCTTCTAATATTGGTTCTGCTAAAGAGGCATTGGCGATAGGGATTGATAAACATCGTGGTTTTTTACAAAAACTTGGATTACTGGATCGTCTCACAACAGAGTTGCCTGAAGTTGCCCACCCTATTGTGCCACATCATTGGAAGGATATACATTCTATGACGATTTCTTTTGGGCATGGTATGGCAACAACACCCTTGCAAACAGCTGTCGGGGCTGCTGCTTTAATGAATGGTGGTTGGTTAATTGCTCCGACATTTTTAAAACGCACAAAAGAACAAACTCTGCACCATGCAAAACGGGTTTTGCAGGCTAAAACAAGTCAAAATATGCGTTACCTTTATCAATTAAATAGTGATATTGGTTCTGGACGTAATGCAAAAGTAGAAGGCTATCGTGTAGGTGGTAAGACAGGAACAGCTGAAAAAGTTGAAAATGGAAAATATTCTAAAACAAAAAATTTCAATAGTTTTCTTGCTGCTTTTCCTATTGAAGATCCTGCTTATGTTGTTTTAACAATTATCGATGAACCAAAGCCAGAGGAGGGACAGCGTTCAGCAACAGCGGGAATGAATGCTGGACCAATGCTTGCTAATATTGTTCGTCGCACAGCTAGTTTTCTTGGTGTAAAACCCGATTTTAAAAAAGAATATGAGCCTCTTTTAAGTAAAAAGAGCAATTCAAGTTTCGTTAAACAACGGTAAAATGAATATAAAGGTGCGTTATCATGTTGTTGGGAACAGTTTTTACAGAATGTGTTGAAGATGAAAGTCTTTCTTCAATAGAAATAACAGGAATAAGTGTGGATTCTCGGCAAGTTTTGCCAGGCTATGTTTTTGTCGCTGTTCAAGGAAAAAAAAGTGATGGAAGGCACTATATAGATGATGCGATAAAGCGTGGCGCACGAGCAATCGTTACAGATTATCATGCTGTTCTTGAGGATTTATCTGTTCCCATTTTACGTGTTTCTAATGTTCGTCATAGTTTAGCGTTGGCAGCTGCACGTTTTTACGGTTCTCAGCCTGAAACGGTCGTTGCTGTGACTGGTACAAGTGGTAAAACATCTGTTGTCTCTTTTCTTCGGCAAATTTGGACTTATGCTGGATTTTGTGCTGCGAGTATAGGAACGGTTGGTGTTGTTTCTCCTAAACGGAATGTTTATGGTTCTCTCACAACACCTGATCCGGTCGTCTTGCACCGTCTTCTTTATGAAATTTCTCATGAAGGTGTGACTCATGCAGCTCTTGAAGCTTCTTCGCATGGGCTTGACCAAGGACGACTTGATGGAGTCCGTTTAACGGCTGGTGCCTTTACCAATTTAGGGCGAGATCACATGGATTATCACACGGGGGTAGAGGATTATTTGCGGGCTAAAATGAGGTTGTTTGATACACTTTTGCCTGTATCTGCTCCTGCTTTGATTTTTGCTGATGATGTTTATTCACAAAAGGTTATTGATGTTGTTACACAAGCGCGCCGCCGTGTCTTGACAATTGGTCGTAAGGGGCAATTTATCACGATTAATCGTGTCGAACATCAACGCTCAAAACAGTGTATTGAGTGTCGTGTGGAAAACAATATTTATACATTTGATTTGCCTTTAGCTGGAGATTTTCAGGTCGCCAATGCGCTTATGGCAGCGGGGTTAGCAATTGCAACGGGCGTTTCACCTCGTAAGGTTTTTTCTGCGCTTGAAACTTTGCAGGGAGCACCTGGGCGGTTAGAGTTTGTGGGAAAGACAGAAAATAATGCGCTTGTTTACATTGATTATGCCCATAAACCAGAAGCTTTGGAGCAGGTTTTGCTTTCTGTTCGTCCCTTTACGCAAGGGCGCTTGATCGTTGTTTTTGGTTGTGGAGGAGATCGTGATCAAGGGAAAAGACCTTTGATGGGAAAAATTGCGGCGGATAAAGCGGACATTGTTATTGTAACGGATGATAATCCTCGCACAGAAATGCCAGAAAAAATACGCAAGGATATTTTACAGGCGGTGCCAACAGCAATAGAGATAGCAGATCGTGGAGAGGCTATTTCTTACGCGGTGGAGCTTTTGAAAGTTGGTGATACATTAATCATTGCTGGAAAAGGTCATGAGGATGGCCAAATTATAGGGCAGACAACTTATCCTTTTTCAGATCGTCTGAAAGCGATAGAAGCTTTAGAGGACCGAAAAAAATGACAGCTTTATGGGATAAGCAAGCACTTGTTGCTGCAGTTAATGGTGTTGTAATGGGAAGCCTGCCAGAAACTTTTTCTGGGGTTTCCATTGATAGCCGTACTCTTGCGGAAGGGGATGTTTTTTTCTGCATTAAAGGGCATCATCTTGATGGTCATGATTTTGCTGCGCAAGCTTATGAACGAGGTGCAGGCGTTCTTATCGTTGCGGAACACCGTTTGAGGGATATGAAAAAGATATCGGCTCCACTCATTGTCGTTCCTGATGTTTTGCACGCCTTAGAACAACTTGCACAAGCTGCACGCAAACGTTCAAGAGCTAAGATTATCGCGATAACAGGATCGGTGGGAAAAACAACGACAAAAGAAGCTTTGAAACAAGCACTTGCAACGGCTGGGAATGTTCATGCGAATCTCGCTTCTTTAAACAATTGCTGGGGGGTTCCACTCACTTTAGCGCGGATGCCTGTGGAGAGTGATTATGGTATCTTTGAAATTGGCATGAATCACAGAGATGAAATTCGCCCTCTGGTCAAACTGGTTTGTCCGCATGTTGCTCTCATTACGCATATTTGTGCAGGACATATGGGTTTTTTCAAGGATCTTGAAGAAATAGCAAAGGCAAAAGCTGAAATTTTTGAAGGATTGGATGAGGAAGGCATTGCCATTTTAAATGCGGATAGTGATTTTTTTTCTTATCTCGTTCAAAAAGCAAAGAAATGCGGTGTAAAAAAGATCTTAAGCTTTGGTGAGACTAAAGATGCTGATTATCAAGCGCATGATATACGTCTTCTAACCGATAGTTCTTCTATGATTGTGCGTATGGGGGGGCGGGATAGGGAGGTCCAAATTGGTGCTCCTGGGCGCCATATTGTGCAAAATAGTTTAGGGGTTATTGCTGCTTGTGATGCTATGGGGGTTGAGCTAGAGCCTGTTTTTCTTTCTTTTCGCCATTTTTCTTCTCAAAAGGGGCGAGGTGTTCGTTATCGACTGTCTTTATCAAATGGGGGTGAATTTTATCTCATTGATGAAAGCTATAATGCAAATCCTGCTTCTATGCGTGCTGCACTTGAGCTTCTTGCTACAGGGCCTGTAGGGAAAGGGGGGCGGCGAATTGCTATTTTAGGAGATATGCTAGAGTTAGGGGAGTATAGTGAAAAGCTTCATCGTGATTTAATAAAACCAATACGTCTTTCTGGTGCTAATCCGGTTTTTCTATTTGGTGAGGCGATGAAATCTTTAGTCAGTGATTTGTCTGCTGGTGTTAAGGTTCATTATGCTGAAAATATTGAGAAAATTTTATCGCTTCTTTTAGCAGAAATTTCTTCTGGGGATCTGCTTATGGTTAAATCATCCAATAGCCTTTGTTCATCAAATATTGTGACTGCATTGCTTGATCGCTATAAAGCGGTTTCTTCATAGTTTTAAGAGGTTTTTTTATTCCATGATGCTATTTTTTTCTTCGTTTAGTGATTGGCTTCCAGGTGTGAATGTATTTCGTTATATTACTTTTCGCACGATAGCGGCTATGCTTACTTCGGGGCTTATCGTCTTTTTGTTTGGACCTAGCATCATTGCTTCTCTTAAATTGCGGCAGGGTAAGGGGCAACCGATTCGTGCTGATGGTCCTCAAACACATTTTAAAAAGGCTGGAACACCTACAATGGGTGGATTGATGATTTTAATCGGCATTGTGGTATCGGCATTTTTATGGGGTAATTTATCGAATATTTATTTTTGGGTATCGCTATTGGTTATGCTTTCTTTTGGGGGAATTGGATTTTATGACGATTATCTTAAGGTCACAAAACAAACAGACAAAGGATTTTCTGGGAAAGCACGATTAAGCTTGGAGTTTTTTGTTGCGGCAATTGCGGCTTTTGCCATCTTGAAAATTGGCTCATCTGGATTAGCTTTGCCTTTTTTAAAAGATTATCTTATCAATTTGGGCTGGTTTTTTATTCCTTTTTCTGCTTTCGTCATTGTTGCGACGGGTAATGCGGTTAATTTAACGGATGGACTCGATGGGCTTGCTATTGTTCCTGTGATGGTTGCAGCTTTATCTTTTGCTCTGATTGCTTATCTTTCTGGTAATATGAATTTTGCTGATTATCTCCAAATCCATTATGTATCGGGAACAGGTGAATTGGCTGTTTTATTGGGAGCTGTTGTTGGGGCAGGGCTTGGTTTTTTATGGTTTAATGCACCACCTGCAGCTATTTTTATGGGAGATACTGGTTCATTGGCTCTTGGAGGACTCTTAGGGACTGTTGCGGTTGCTACGAAACACGAAATTGTTTTGGTTCTTATTGGTGGGCTTTTTGTTGTGGAAGCTTTTTCAGTCGTTATTCAGGTTGGTTATTTCAAATTAACAAGAAAACGCGTGTTTCTTATGGCACCGATACATCATCATTTTGAGAAAAAAGGCTGGACTGAAAGCCAAGTCGTGATACGCTTTTGGATTATTTCGATTGTTCTCGCTCTCATAGGTCTTTCAACACTTAAATTGCGGTGAGAATGTGATTTCTGTTACGTGTTATAAAGGTCAAAAAGTTGCTCTGTTTGGATTGGGACAGTCTGGACTAGCAACGGCACAAGCATTGATGTGCGGTGGCGCAGAAGTGGTGGCGTGGGATGATAGTTCTTCAAGCGTGCAAATGGCTTTTCGGCACAATATTCCAACACGAGATCTCCGTTATGAAGATTGGTCAGAATTTGTTGCATTGATTGTAGCTCCTGGAGTTCCTTTAAGTTATCCTCAGCCCCATTGGATTGTTGAAAAAGCACGAAAAAAAAATATAGAAATTATCGGTGATATTGAATTATTTGTTCGTGCGCGCCAGCATTTTTTACAACATTATGGTTTGTGTGACCAAGATGTTCCTTTCATTGCGATTACGGGGACGAATGGCAAGTCAACCACAACGGCTTTACTTGCGCATTTGTTGGAAAAAATGGGCTATGATGTGCAGATGGGGGGAAATATCGGAAAAGCAATATTGACGCTTAAGCCATTTGTTAAAAAACGTATCTATGTGATTGAATGTTCATCATTTCAAATTGATCTTACTCCCTCTCTTCAGCCGACCATTGGACTTTTATTGAATTTAACACCTGATCATATTGATCGACATGGGAGTTTTGCCTGTTATGTGCAAACCAAAAGGCATCTGATTGCTCAGGCTTCTCAGGCTTTCATTTCAGTTGATGATGCAGCTTGTCGGGTTTTATATCAACAGTTACTTCATGATGGGAAGCAAATTGAGGCAATTTCCAAGGATCATTTTGTTGAAAATGGTTTTTATGCAGATGGGACCAAGCTCTTTTCTGTTCGTCAAGGACAGAGTCATATGCTTGCAGATCTTGCTCCTATGGCGGGGTTACGTGGGAGTCATAATGCGCAAAATGCCCTTATGGCATTAGCAACATTGCAGGCTTTAAAAATAACCGATCCTTCTGTGAACAAGCATTTGGCAAGTTATAAAGGGTTGGATCATCGTATGCAGCAGGTGCGTAAAATGGGGGCGGTTTTGTTTATCAATGACAGCAAGGCTACTAATGCAGATGCAACAGCTCCTGCGCTTTCCACCTTTAATGATATTTTTTGGATTGTTGGAGGACAGGCAAAAAAGGGAGGGATAGAGTCTCTTAGAGAATTTTTTCCTAAAATTCGTAAAGCTTATTTGATTGGGAGCGCGGCGGAAGAATTTGCTCGCACTATTGGATCTGCTTTTCCCTTTTCTATGAGCTTAACTTTGAAAAATGCGGTGCGTGAAGCAGCTGTTGACGCAATGGGTTGTAAGGAAAAAGAGGTGACGGTTCTTTTGTCACCTGCTTGTGCAAGTTATGACCAATTTAAAAATTATGAAATGCGAGGCGAAGCATTTGTCTCTTTTGTGATGCAGTTACAATAAAAAAGCATCAGTTATAAAAAAATATTTTTGCGTTAAGACTCCAGAATCTTTTTTTGTGTAATTTAGTTTTTAAAGTGTTTGTTAAACAGGCTGGGGAACCATATTACTTTGAGATAATTTATAAAATGGATAAGGTGGATACCATGGTGACGCGTGCAGATAGAGATCCAATTGCTAATTGGTGGTGGACGATTGATCGCTCTATCTTTGCAGCTTGTTTAATTTTAATGGGAATTGGCATTATGCTGTCTTTTGCTGCCAGCCCTATTATTGCAAAAAAAATCGGAATTGCTGATAGTTTTTATTTTGTTCGGTGGCATATCATTTTTAGCATTTCAGCATTTTTTACGATGGTTACCATTTCCTTTTTTTCGCTTTCTAATATTCGTCGTTTATGTGCTCTTTTGCTCATTGTAACGCTTGCTCTTATGGTTGCAACCTTATTTTGGGGTCCAGAATTAAAGGGAGCACGGAGGTGGATTCTACTATTTGGTTTTTCTGTACAGGCTTCAGAGTTTATGAAGCCAGCTTTTGTGGTTATGTCCGCTTGGCTTTTTTCGGAACAGATACGCAAGAGGGGCATTCTGGGTTATACGTTAGCGATTCTACTTTATGCCATTTGTTGTGTGCTTCTGGTTTTGCAGCCTGATATTGGACAAACAGTTTTAATAAGTGCAACATGGGGGGGGCTGTTTTTTATTGCTGGTGTCCCTCTTACTATTATTTTTCTCTTTCTCATTTTAGGCGTTGTAGGAATTATTTTAGCTTATCTTTTTCTGCATCATGTGCGCGAGCGGATCAATGGTTTTTTGACAGGTGAAGGGGATACGTTTCAAGTGGATGTGGGACGTGAGGCTATTTTGAATGGTGGTTGGTTTGGGCAAGGTCCTGGGGAGGGCACAGTAAAACGTATCATTCCTGATAGCCATACAGATTTTGTATTTTCCGTTGCTGCTGAAGAATATGGTATTATTCTTTGTTTATTAATTATGATGCTGTTTGGCTTTATCGTTATGCGTTCATTGTATATAGCCATGAATACACGTGATTCCTTTATACGTCTTGGTATTACTGGCATAGCAATGATGATTGGCTTTCAATCAGCTATTAATATGGCCGTTAATCTTCACTTAATTCCTCCAAAAGGTATGACATTGCCTTTTATTTCTTATGGTGGTTCTTCGATGGTGGCGATTGCGTTTTCAATGGGCATTTTGCTTAGTTTAACACGTCGTTGGCCAGAAGCGCGCCTTTCAGCTTTTTCTTCCTCTTCTGTCTTGGATACCCCTTATGAATGATAAAAAAGTTATTATTTTGGTGGCTGGTGGTACAGGTGGACATCTTTTTCCTGCTGAAGCCCTTTCTGTTGAATTAAGGCAGCGTGGATATGATGTTCATTTAATAACAGATGAAAGAGCACGCCCTTTTGTTCGGTGTTTTGATGAAGAGCATATTCATATCGTTTCATCGGCAACATTTACACGACGCCATCCTTTTGCTCTGATAAAGACGTTTTGGTCTTTGCTAAGGGGTATGGGGCAATCGTTGGCGTTGTTTTATAAATTACGTCCTGTTCTTGTTGGAGGATTTGGGGGGTATCCGAGCTTTCCTCCTCTTTTTATTGCGGCTTTAACGAGGCGTGTGACATTTATTCATGAACAAAATGCTGTTATGGGGCGTGCCAATCGGGTGTTGGCAATTTTTGTGCGTGCAATCGCTGGTGGTTTGTTGTCGCCAAATGGCGCTTATGCTCATAAAATACTTTTGACGGGGAATCCTGTCCGTGAGGCTGTGTTGAAGGCGGCCAAAATTCCTTATCATTCTTCAGAGGGAGAAAAGCCATTTAATTTTTTGATTTTTGGAGGTAGTCAAGGGGCTTCTGCTTTTTCACATATTGTTCCAGAAGCTATTGCTTTATTTGATGATAAGAACCGTAAACGTTTACGAATTGTACAGCAAGTCCGCGGTGAAGCAGGAAGGTTGATCAAAATCTATCGTGATATGGGGGTACAAGCAGAAGTTGCTCCTTTCTTTGATGATATGGCTGAACGTATGGCACATGCTCATTTTATTTTGTCGCGCGCTGGGGCTTCGTCCGTTTGTGAGATAGCGGTGATTGGTAGACCTGCTCTGCTTGTTCCCTATCCCCATGCTTTAGATCATGATCAGGCTGCCAATGCAGCTTTGCTTGCTCGTGTGGGGGGAGCACAAATTATATCAGAAAAAGATTTAAATGCACAAAAGCTTTCTTCTCTTTTAATGCACGCTTGTTGTGCGCCCCATTTATTGGAAAAACAAGCGCTTGCTGCAAAAAAAGTTGGACAACCTCATGCAACCCGTCGCCTTGCTGATATGGCTGAATCCTTAACTGCAGGGCGATTGTTGTCAGATATAAAAGAGGAGCTTTTTAATGAAAATGCCACTTGATATAGGCGTTATCCATTTTATCGGAATCGGGGGGATCGGTATGAGTGGAATTGCGGAGGTTTTTTATAATCTTGGCTATAAAGTTCAAGGGTCAGATCAAGTTGAAAGTGCAAATGTTGAACGTTTGCGGAAAAAAGGAATTAACGTTCATATAGGTCATTGTGCTGAAAACTTAGGGAATGCAGAGGTTGTTGTTTTTTCTACTGCCGTTAAAAAAACAAATCCTGAGTATATTGCTGCAAAGGAAAGACATTTGCCGCTTGTCAGACGTGCAGAAATGCTGGCGGAGCTGATGCGATTTCGGCGTGCAATTGCAGTGGGTGGTACACATGGTAAAACAACCACCACATCAATGGTCGCAGCCCTTCTTGATGCTGGTCATTTTGATCCAGTGGTGATTAATGGCGGTATTATTAATGCTTATGGTACGAATTCTCGTACGGGAGATGGCGATTGGATGATTGTTGAAGCTGATGAAAGTGATGGTACATTTTTAAAGCTGCCTGCTGATATTGCTGTTATTACTAATATTGACGCTGAGCATTTGGATCATTATGGAAGTTTTGATGCTGTGCGTGAGGCTTTTCGGCAATTCGTAGAAAATGTTCCTTTTTATGGTTTTGCTGTTTTGTGTCTTGATCATCCAGAGGTTCAGTCATTGGCGGGCCGTATTGATGATCGTTGGGTGATCACTTATGGTGCAAATCCACAAGCGGATGTTCGTTTTCTTAATCTTTCGATGGATGGTCAAAAAACGCATTTTGATGTTCTTGTTCGCTCACGCAAAACAGGAAGAAAGATTGAGTTGAAAAATTTGCTTTTGCCCATGGCAGGGCAGCATAATGTTGCCAATGCAACGGCGGCGATTGCTATTGCGCATGAACTTGGCATTTCAAATGAAGCTATAAAAAGGGGCTTAGCAGAATTTGGCGGAGTAAAACGGCGTTTTACGCGAACAGGAAGTTGGCGTGGCATTGAAATATTTGATGATTATGGACATCATCCTGTTGAAATAAAGGCTGTTTTGCGTGCTGCACGTGAGAGTGCAAAAGGGCGTGTTATTGCGATTGCACAACCCCATCGGTATTCGCGTTTGTATCATTTATTTGATGATTTTGCTGCTTGTTTTAATGATGCAGATACAGTGTTGATTACGCCCGTTTATGCGGCTGGTGAAGAGCCTATTGTAGGATTTGGTTCTCAAGAATTGGTAGAGCATATTAAAATGGCGGGTCATCGTGATGTGCGCTTGATACATGGTTTGGAAGATGTTGTGTCTCTTGTCTCAAAATTTGCTCAGGCAGAGGATTATGTTGTTTTTCTTGGTGCTGGCAATATCACACAATGGGCTTGTGCTTTGCCTCATCAGTTAGCGGTATTGGATGGTCATGATAAATTTTCAGCACATTGATGGTGAGGCGCTATTGGCGCAATTGCAACCACTGTTAGGTGGCGTGAGAGGAAAGCTTACACCTAATGTTGAGATGCGTAAGGTAACGTGGTTTCGCACGGGCGGGTTGGCAGAGCTTTTTTATCAGCCTGTCGATGAAGAAGATTTGGCTCTCTTTCTTCAAAATTTGCCTGAATTTGTTCCTGTAACAATTGTCGGTATTGGTTCTAATCTTCTGGTGCGTGATGGGGGGGTT
The DNA here is from genome assembly GCF_042197005.1 of Bartonella sp. AA78NXGY. Taxonomy (NCBI): domain Bacteria; kingdom Pseudomonadati; phylum Pseudomonadota; class Alphaproteobacteria; order Hyphomicrobiales; family Bartonellaceae; genus Bartonella; species Bartonella sp. AA78NXGY. The sequence continues at coordinate 54,251 of NZ_JBHIRI010000008.1, read as the reverse complement.
CCTGGTGTTGTGATTCGTCTTTCGCCAAAAAAATTTGGGCAAGTGAAGCAAGTTTCTCCAAAAGGCTTTTTAGTTGGTGCTGGTACGGCGGATAAACATTTAGCTGCTGCCGCTTTAGAAGCTGAGATTGCAGGTTTTCATTTTTATCATGGTATTCCTGGAGGTCTTGGAGGAGCTCTCAAAATGAACGCAGGTGCGAATGGTGTTGAAACCGCAGCGCGTGTTGTCGAGGTCTATGCGCTGGATCGTAAAGGGCAACGTCATATCTTGAGTGTGGAAGATATGCATTATTCCTATCGCCATTGTGATATTCCTAAAGATTTTATTTTTACGGCTGCTTTATTAGAAGGAAAACTCGGCAATAAAGATGATATTCGTGCTGCTATGGATGAAGTTGCCCTCCACAGAGAAACTGTGCAACCTATTCGTGAAAAGACAGGGGGATCAACTTTCAAAAATCCTGAGAATGGATCTGCGTGGCGCGTGATTGATGAAGCAGGGTGTCGTGGTTTACGGATTGGTGGCGCTCAAATGAGTGAAATGCACTGTAATTTTATGATTAATACAGGGCAAGCAACAGGATATGATCTTGAAGTATTGGGAGAAACAGTGCGTGCGCGTGTTTTTGCAAATTCAGCCCACCTTTTACAATGGGAAATAGAGCGTATTGGTCAATTTGAGCGTGGTCGAAGTGTTTCTCCTTTTGATCCATTTCATTGATTTATTGTTCACTAAAAAGTGAAAATAAAAAATTGAGTCATTTCAAAGAGATAATAAAAAATTTCTATTAAGAATCAATAAATTAACAAAGAATCTCTTGCATCAGGCTTTTGAGTCTGATTCATTATGCAAAATGCTAGGTTATTGATTCGCAAGGATAAACTTTGTTTTTCCTGTATGTAGTGCTGATGTATTCTATATAGACTACATATAGTATGCGAAAGAGGGTGATTTATTATGAAAGATAAACATATAGCTGTGTTAATGGGAGGTTTTTCTTCTGAACGGTCTATAAGTTTATCTTCAGGGGCGGCGTGTGCTGATGTTTTAGAGGTGCAGGGGTATCGCGTGAGCCGCGTGGATGTTGATGCTCATATTGCTTCTGTTCTTGAACAGTTGCAGCCCGATATTGCCTTCAATGCGTTGCATGGTCCATTTGGTGAAGATGGCCGGATTCAGGGGATTCTTGAATATTTAAAAATTCCTTATACTCATTCTGGCGTGATGGCATCTGCTTTGGCAATGGATAAGGGACGTGCAAAAATTATCGTTGCAAATGTTGGGGTTTGTGTTGCTCCTTCTCGTATCATGAGCCGCTTTGCTTTGGGCCGAACGCATCCCATGGAGCCTCCTTATGTAATTAAACCTGTGTGTGAAGGATCAAGTTTTGGTGTTGTCATTGTTCAAGGAAATGAAGCTGCACCGCCGCATAATATTGGGGGAGCTGAGTGGGGGTATGCCGATGAGGTGATGATTGAAAAATATATTCCTGGTCGTGAATTGACTTGTGCTGTTTTGGGGAACGAAGTGCTGGATGTGTGTGAAATTCTTCCCGATAAACACTTTCCATTCTACGATTATGACTCAAAATATAAAACGGGTGGTTCTCTTCATATTTGTCCTGCACAACTTTCACTAAATATTTACCAAAGTGTGCAAAGAATGTCTTTAGCAGCCCATCAGGCGATAGGGTGTCGAGGTGTTAGCCGTTCTGATTTTCGTTTTGATGAAAAAACGGGAGAATTGGTTTGGCTTGAAATTAATACGCAACCAGGTATGACCTCGACGTCTCTTCTTCCTGATATTGCAAAAGCGAGCGGCCGTACTTACGGCGATATTGTTCAATGGATGGTGGAGGACGCATCATGTATGCGTTGAATGTTAATAAAACAAATGTTCCGATGGAGGTGCTTTCAGTGCCGGCTTTGCCACGTCTTTATCGTCGTTTTCTTCGGTTTATGTTTGAGTTTGTTTTTGTCAATATTCATATTCCACGCCATTTTGGCTCTTTTGCTGTTGTGTGGTTTTTCTTTGTTACGGCTTTTTATGGACTTTCATCAAGTGGTCAGATGGCTGTGATCGTAAATACGATCATATTGGATAGTAGTTTTGTGGTCACTCATGTCGATATAAGCGGTAATAAGCGCTTGGCAAAGCAGGATATTTTTAAAATTTTAAAACTTGATGTTGCGCCTTCTATATTCACTTTTGATGTTGAAAGAGCGCGTTCTCTGTTGGAAAAACAGGCTTGGGTGCAATCGGCTAATGTTCAGAAAATTTATCCCAATAGAATGCGCATTTCCATCGTGGAGCGTGAACCCTATGCCATTTGGCAACATGATGGCATAATGGATATTGTTGATAATACAGGTCGTGTCATTGTGCCTTTTAAAGGAGAAATTGTTCGGGATTTACCTCTTGTGGTTGGGCAGGGTGCACAAAATGCTGCTAAAGTGTTTATTCAAGCGCTGTCAGTCTATCCGGAAGTATATGATCGTATTCGTGCTTTTGTGCGGGTAGGTGATCGACGTTGGGATCTTGTTTTGAATAATGGAATGCGCGTTATGTTGCCTGAAAGTGGTGCGCTTGAAAGGCTTTCTTCTCTTGTTTCGTCCGGTACAATGCAAGATCTTTTATCTCGCGATATTCTCAGTGTTGATTTACGTCTTGCTGATCGAATTACTGTTTCTTTATCAGATGAAACGTTGGAGCGTTATCATACTACTGTAGCAGAAGAAGAACGTATTTTAAAAGCGCGAAAGGCAGGAAGCCTATGATGCTACTCAGATCACATCATTTGAAGGGGCGTAAAACACGTTTTTTAACGGTACTTGATGTCGGTTCAAGTAAGATTGTTTGTCTTATTGCTTGTTTGCGTCCTTTGAAGCATGCGCACTATTTACATGGTCGTACACATTCTACGGAAATTCTAGGTTTTGGTGTGCAGCGTTCACGTGGTATTAAATCTGGTGTTGTGATGGATATGTTTGCAGCAGAGCAATCAATACGCTTGGCTGTTGATGCGGCAGAAAAAATGGCGGGTTTGGTGGTGGATTCAGTGATTGTGAATTTTTCCTCAAGTCGATTACAAAGTGCTTTGATTAATGGAATGGTCCATTTGAATGGTCGTGAAGTCACCAAGCGTGATATGCGTATGGCCTTTTCAGATGTTTCGCGCAAAGCCTTTGATGCTGAACGTCATGTTATGCACTCAGTTCCAGTTTCTTATGTATTGGATGGAGATAAAGGAATTTTTGATCCTATTGGCATGGCAGGGGAAACATTTGGTGTCGATGTGCATGTGGTAACAGCGGAAACAGCCTCTTTGCGTAATTTAGAAACTTGTATTAATCGTGCACATTTGAGTGTTGAAGCAATGGTTGCCACTCCCTTTGCAAGTGGTCTTGCTGTTTTGATGAATGATGAGGCGCATTTAGGGGCTGCATGTATTGATTTTGGTGGTGGAACAACAACATTTTCAGTGTTTTTTGAGGGGAAATTTATTCATGCAGATGCTCTTGCTGTTGGGGGGCATCATGTCACTCTTGATGTTGCGCGCGGATTTTCTATGTCTTTAACAGAGGCGGAACGTTTAAAAGTTGTTTATGGTTCAGCACTTTTAACAAGTGCTGATGAGCGGCAAATGATTAATGTAGCAGAAATTGGGAGTGAACAGCGTGAAACTCAATATCCTCGCGCAGTTCTTGGGCGTATCATTCGTGCGCGTGTTGAAGAAATTTTAGAAATGGTCCGTGATTGTTTAAATCGTTCTGGTTTTGGTCACATCATTGGTAAACGTGTTATTTTGACTGGGGGAGCAAGCCAGTTAACAGGATTGCCAGAAATGGCACGTACTATATTAGGAAGAAATGTTCGTATCGGGCGGCCTTTAGGTATTTCGAGGCTTCCTTCTCTTGCAAAAGGGGCGGCGTTTACATCTGCTGTTGGGTTGTTAATTTATCCGCAATTGGTGGGTTTTGAAGAAAAAACAATGCAGGCGGCAGGAAATCATTTATCGATGGGCACGCGTGGGTATTTTCAGCGTGTTGGTCAGTGGTTGCGTGAGAGTTTTTAGTTAAGTCTAGTTGGATAAATTTCATCGCTTTGGCTTGCGGTGTCTTATGAGAAGGAAAAGAAAATGACGATTAATCTGCATCGGCCAGATATCGCGGAATTGAAGCCACGCATTACCGTTTTTGGTGTTGGAGGTGGTGGCGGGAATGCCGTGAATAATATGATAAATGCTGGTCTTCAGGGAGTTGACTTTGTTGTTGCAAATACGGATGCACAGGCTTTAGCTATGTCAAAGGCTGAACGTGTTATCCAACTTGGGGCAGCTGTGACAGAAGGTTTGGGTGCTGGTGCTTTACCGGAAGTTGGGCAAGCGGCGGCGGAGGAATGTATTGATGAAATTATTGATCATCTTGCAGACTCTCATATGGTTTTCATTACTGCTGGTATGGGGGGAGGAACTGGAACAGGAGCTGCTCCCGTTGTTGCTCGCGCAGCGCGTGAAAAAGGTATTTTGACTGTTGGTGTTGTGACAAAGCCTTTTCAGTTTGAAGGCGCACGTCGTATGAAAACGGCAGAGGCTGGTATTGAAGAATTACAAAAGTCTGTCGATACATTGATTGTTATTCCCAATCAAAATCTTTTCCGTATTGCAAATGATAAGACAACATTTGCTGATGCTTTTGCTATGGCTGACCAAGTGCTTTATTCTGGTGTTGCTTCCATTACGGATTTGATGATTAAAGAGGGTTTGATTAACCTTGATTTTGCTGATGTTCGTTCTGTTATGCACGAAATGGGTCGAGCCATGATGGGAACCGGTGAGGCATCTGGTGATGGGCGTGCTTTGGCTGCTGCTGAAGCTGCTATTGCGAACCCATTGTTAGATGATACTTCTATGCGTGGGGCGCGTGGTTTACTGATTTCTATTACGGGTGGTCGTGATATGACTCTCTTTGAGGTTGATGAAGCTGCTAATCGTATTCGTGAAGAAGTAGATGCTGATGCGAATGTGATCTTTGGCGCTATTGATGATGAGTCATTGGAAGGTGTTATTCGTGTTTCTGTGGTTGCCACCGGTATTGATCGTGAAGTTAGTGATGTGGTTCAGTCCTCTCATCCTCAGATTCAAAGGCCTGCTTCTTCAATACGCAAGAGCGATCCTGGAACGTCACATAGTTCTTTTCATGTTCAATCATCGCCTCTGCGTTCTGAGTCAATGGTAGAAGTGATCGAATCACTTGAAATAGAGAAGGGTAAATCAACCGGAGAACAGTTCCGTCCCAAAAGTCAAATTTTTGCACAACCTGCAGAAGCAATGACGACACGAAGTGCCACGAATGCTGTTGCGTATGGTTCAAATGCTGTTCAGGAACAGAGATCCAATGTGCCTCGTATGCAAGTAAGCCGTGGTTCTCAACAGGCGATGACGGCTCCTGTGAGTATGGAGGCAACAGCGCATGTTCTTGATGAGATGACAGGGCTTATGAAGCAAAAAGAAAAGCCAGTGCAACCAAAACAAATGCAACAAATGCAAGCGCGCGCTCCAATGCGTATGCCTGAGTTAAAGGATTTTCCACCTGTTGCTCATGGACAAAGTCAAAGAACATTTGTGACTGATCAAGGTCCTCGTAATCTTTGGCAGCGTTTGAAACAGAGCTTGACACATCGTGAAGAAGCTGAGCCAGAAGCGAGGCTGGAGCCTGCTGTTAGATCGTCTCAGCAGAAAGATTCTCATGTTTACAATAAAAACTCTCAGGCGCTTTCTCAAGATGCTTCTGTTTATGTTCCACGTCGTTCTGGTGAGCTGCATCCTCAGGTACCACAAGATCAGCGTACTTTTATAAGTGAAGAAGATCAGTTGGAAATACCAGCATTTTTACGTCGTCAGGCAAATTAATTGATGAAAAATGAGGTAAAGTAAGAAATTTTATTATTTCTTTAATGCTCAGTCAAAAATTATACAGTAAAATATATTACTGTTTTTTGGATAAAATACTTTGTTTTAAAAAGACCGCTTACAATAAGCGGTTTTTTTTTATTATTTACTATGAATATTTTTTATAGTTTTATAAATTTTGTTAAAAGATGTACAAGCAATTTAATAAAATGATATGATGAATTTAGTACCAAAATATCAGTCTACTCTTAAAAAAGCAGTAACATTTAAGGGGATTGGCGTTCATAGTGGCTGTTTGTCAGTGGTAAAGGTTTGTCCAGCGGATGTTGGGTGTGGTATTGTTTTTAAGCGTTGTGGATTAGACGGAACAGAGAAAATATTTCAAGCCCATGCATCGCAAACAGGAGAAACTGAATTATCAACAGTACTTGGAGATGGAGATGTAAGGGTTGAAACAATTGAACATTTGATGGCGGCAATTGCTGCTTATAATTTGGATAATCTTGTTATTGAAGTGTCACATAATGAGATTCCTATTTTGGATGGTTCAGCGTGGCTATATTGCCAAGCTTTTGAAGATGTTGGTATTGTACAGCAAAATGCGTTGCGTTCTTATTTCATTATAAAAAAGCCCGTGCGGGTTGAAGGAGCTCATGGTGTTGCAGAGCTTTTGCCATTCGATGGACGTCGTTTTGATATAACGATCTCTTTTCCTTCTTCTGCTATTGGTAAGCAACATTTCAGTTTTGATCTTACCACACGAGGGTTTAGGGATGATTTGTCACGTGCGCGCACTTTTGGTTTTATCAAAGACGTGGAAGAATTAAGGCTTTCTGGAAAGGCGAGAGGCGCTTCTTTGGAAAATTCTCTTGTTATCGACCTTAATGATAAAATTTTAAATCCCGATGGTCCTTATTGGGAGAATGAATGTGTTCGGCACAAGATGCTTGATGCGATTGGTGATACTGCTTTGCTTGGGGCACCTTTTATTGGATTATTTCGTTCTTATTGTAGTGGGCATAGAATTAATGCGCAATTGGTGAAGGCTGTTTTGGCAGACGAATCATATTATGAAAAAAGCTTTTTAGAGAAAAAGTAAAAAAATTGGCAAGATTTTTTTATCGTTTATTTGATTTTTAAGGGGATGATTGACCTAAACTGCTAAATTGGTTATGTGGATTTTAAAGTGATATGGTATAAAACCTTTGATAAATTGTTTTTGCTACAAGGTGATATTCTGTGGAGGCCGGAAAAACTATGAAAAAATCTCATGTGTGCATTGGAAATATGACATATAGAAAATCTAACATTGTACGCAAGATATTGGGGGTGGTGCTTTTGGGAAGCACCTGTATGTTAGCGGGATGCCTCTTTAAAGAGAAAAATACCCTTGATCCATCTGCTTATGTTTTGAAAATAGAGCCACCAGATGTTTTATATAATCAGGCGCTTGCTAGCCTTGAAAGTGGGCGGCTTGGGGATGCATCGAAGAAGTTTTTGAAGATTGAAAAACAGTACGCTTATACAGACTGGGGACGTAAATCTTTGGTCATGGGTGCTTTTACTAATTATCGACTCGGAAAGTATGATGATTCAATTAGTATGGCTCAACGCTATATTACTCTTTATCCAGGGTCGACTGACTCGGCTTATGCATACTATATTATTGGTCTTTCTTCTTTCCGTCGGATTCCTGATGTTACGCGTGATCAACGTGATACGAAACGTGCTATTGCTGCTATGCAGCTTCTTATAGAGCGTTATCCTAATTCTGAGTATGTCAAGGATGCTAAGGATAAAATCCGTTTTGGTCGCGAACAACTGGCTGGTAAAGAAATGCAGATTGGCCGTTATTATGAAGAGGGGCGGCGCTATCTTGCGGCAAGTAGACGGTTTCGTACCGTAGTTGAAGAGTATTCTGATACAAATCAAATTGAAGAAGCACTTTTCCGCTTGACTGAGGTTAATCTTGCTCTCGGCTTAACGGCGGAAGCACAGACGGCAGCAGCTATTTTAGGACGTAATTATCCCAAAAGTGAGTGGTATAAATTTTCTTATAATCTCTTGCAGAAGAATAAAATATCACCACGTGAGCATAAATCTTCTTGGATCTCAAATGCTTTAGGTGGTGACAAGAAGAGGGTACGTTGATTCTCTATGTTGGTACAGCTTTCGATTCATAATATTGTTTTGATCGAAACGCTCGATATTCATTTTACAGCGGGGTTGACGGTTTTAACTGGAGAAACGGGTGCGGGGAAGTCTATTCTCCTTGATGCTTTATCACTTGCTCTAGGGGGGCGGGGTGATGCTTCGCTTGTGCGTCATGGGGCTGACCGCGGGCAGGTCACAGCTGTTTTTGATGTGTCTGTTTCACATCCTGCACGTCAACTTATTCGTGAGAATGGTCTTGATGATGAGGGTGATATTATTTTACGACGTGTGCAATCAAGTGATGGACGTAGCCGTGTTTTTATCAATGATCAGGTGTCTAGTGTTGCATTGATGCGGAGTGTTGGCCGTTTGCTGGTTGAAATCCATGGACAACATGATGATCGTGCGCTTGTTGATGTTGCTACACATCGCCAATTATTAGATGCCTTTGGTGGACTTGAGAATGAAGTGGAAAATTTGCGTCAGTGTTATCACACATGGCGTGAATTTGAGGAGCGTTTGCAACGGCAGCGTCTTAAAGTAGAGAGTGCTGTACGGGAGGTTGATTATTTTCGTGCGTGTGTAGAAGAGCTTGAAAAGCTTGATTTTAAAGTTGGTGAAGAGGAAGCTCTTTCTCTTCGTCGTGCTGATATGCTTAAATTAGAAAAAATAGCGACAGATATTAAAGAAGCGGATGATCTTTTAACAGGTCAAAAATCACCAATCCCAGTGCTTTCTAATTTGGTGAGGCGTTTGGAGCGGAAAATTCCTGAGGCGCAAGAACTTATTGCACCAGTGGTGAAATCTATTGATGAGGCATTGCATGCACTTGCAACAGCACAAGAAGGTATTGAGACGGCAATACGAGCATTAGATTTTGAACCTGATGAATTGGAACGGATAGAAGAGCGTCTTTTTGCTCTTCGGGGTTTTGCTCGTAAATATCAAGTTTCTGCGGATGAATTGGTTCAGTTACGCGATAAAATGGATGCTGAACTGGCTGACTTTGAAGAGGCTCAGACCATATTGACACGTTTTGAAGATGAGGCAGAGCAGGCAAAGAAAAATTATGATACATTGGCGCAAGCCTTAACAATAAAGCGTCGGGAGACAGCAAAGCATTTATCTGAAAGTGTTATGGCTGAGTTGCCGGCATTGAAGTTAGAGAGGGCTGAATTTATTGTTGAAATGCAAAGTGATATGGAAAAGCGGAGTGCAGAGGGATGTGATCGTATTGAATATTGGGTGCGGACAAATCCTGGAACACGTGCAGGGCCGATGCTTAGTGTGGCTTCTGGCGGTGAATTATCCCGTTTTTTGCTAGCATTAAAAGTTGTTTTATCTGATCGAGGATCAGCACCGACGCTGATCTTTGATGAAATTGATACAGGCGTTGGGGGGGCTGTTGCAGCTGCTATTGGACAACGATTGCAACGCTTATCAGAACGTGTTCAGGTTTTTGCTATTACACATGCACCACAGGTTGCATCGAAAGCGCATGGTCATTTTCTTATTTCAAAAATTGAGAGTCATGATAAAGGACGCTTTGTTACTGCGATTCATAAAATGAAAGAACATGAGCGTGCAGAAGAAATTGCCCGTATGTTGGCTGGAGAACAGATTACTGAAGAAGCGCGTGCAGCGGCTCAAAAGCTTCTAGCATAAAGGTAATTAGTCAGCGATAAAAATACTGGAAAGCTTGTATTTATTGAGATTCACTTGATGAGGATGCGTGTGGAAATCCTTGTGGCAGTGCTTGTAATTTGGAATAGATTTTATGAACAAAGATGCATATAAAAATCTCACAGCTGTTGAAGCAGAACGTGAATTAGAGTGGTTGGCAAAAGAGATTGCACGTCATGATGTGCTTTATAATCGTGATGATCAGCCTGAAATTTCTGATGCAGAATACGATGCTTTACGTCGTCGTAATGCAGAAATTGAAGCTCTTTTTCCAGAGCTTATACGTATTGATTCTCCTTCACATAAAATTGGAGCACCAATTTCTGAAAAATTTGAAAAATCTGTTCATGCACAGCCTATGCTTTCACTTGATAATGCGTTTAGCTCTGAAGATGTTACTGAATTTGTTGAGCGTATTCGTCGTTTTTTACGGCTTCCAGAAACACAAGTGTTGGAAATAACAGCGGAGCCAAAAATTGATGGTTTATCTTTGTCTTTGCGCTACGAAAAGGGGCAGCTTGTGCGTGCGGCAACGCGTGGGGATGGAACTGTCGGTGAAAATGTGACGGCAAATGCCCGAACAATTGCTGATATCCCACAAGTTTTGCAAGGTGATTTTCCTGATATCATTGAGGTGCGTGGTGAAGTTTATATGGGGCGGGAAGATTTCCAAGCACTGAATATCAGCCAACAAGAGAAGGGCAAGTTAACCTTTGCCAATCCTCGAAATGCGGCGGCTGGTTCACTCCGTCAGCTTGATTCACGGATAACCGCTAGCAGAAAACTTCAATTTTTTGCTTATGCTTGTGGTGAGGTGAGTGAAATATTGGCAGAAAGTCAAATGGAGATGATGAAAAAGCTAAAAGAATATGGCTTTGTTATCAATCCATTAACAAAAGTCTTTAAGAGAGTAGAAGAAATTATTTTCTATTATCGTGATATAGAAGAACGCCGTCATTCTTTAAGCTATGACATTGATGGCATTGTTTATAAGGTTAATGATTTGATGCTCCAAAAGCGTTTGGGGTTTGTTTCTCGTTCGCCGCGTTGGGCTATCGCCCATAAATTTCCAGCAGAAAAAGCGATAGCGCTTTTGGAAGATATTGACATTCAAGTTGGTCGCACGGGAGCTTTGACACCTGTTGCACGTCTTACGCCTATTACTGTTGGTGGAGTGGTGGTGACCAATGCTAGTTTGCATAATGAGGATTATATTAAGGGAATTGGTCATAAAGGAGAGCCCATTCGTGAAGGACGTGATATCCGTGTAGGCGATAGCGTGATTGTACAACGTGCTGGTGATGTGATCCCTCAAATTGTTGATATTATTGCTGAAAAACGTCCAAAAGATGCTTCTGCTTTTGTTTTTCCTCATCTGTGTCCCGCTTGTGGGAGTCATGCTGTTCGTGAAGAGGGAGAAGCCGTGCGTCGCTGTACAGGGGGGCTTATTTGTCCGGCACAAGCGATTGAACGTATTCGTCATTTTGTTTCACGCAATGCGTTTGATATTGAGGGCTTGGGTAAAAAACAAGTGGAGTTCTTTTTCCATGTTCAAGATGAAGCGCTTTGTATTCATACACCAGTTGATATCTTTACTTTAGAACGGCGCCAAGAAAAGTCTTTGATCCGTTTGGAAAATATGGAAGGTTTTGGTACTGTTTCAGTGCGGAAATTGTATGATGCCATTAATGCGCGCCGAGAAATTCCTTTGAGCCGTTTTTTGTTTGCATTGGGGATTCGTCATGTTGGCGAAGTGAATGCACGCCGCCTTGCACGTGCTTATAAAAATTATACAGCTTTTGAGACTGCGGCTATGGAAGCATTTATGCCATGTGATAAGGAAAATGAAGAAGGAAATGAGGCTTGGATAGAGCTTACCAATATCGAAGGAATTGGACCACAGGTAGGGAGCGCAATTGTTGATTTTTATCAAGAAGAGCATAACCGTGAGATTTTATCTGTTTTGCTTGAAGAAGTAACTCCTCTTGATGAGGAGCCTATCATAGCAGATTCTTCACCAATAGCGGATAAGATTATTGTTTTTACAGGAACTTTGGCGCATATGTCACGTGATGAAGCAAAAGCATTGGCAGAGCGATTGGGGGCTAAAACATCTGGTTCACTTTCTAAAAAAACAGATCTTCTTGTTGCAGGACTTGGAGCGGGCTCCAAATTGGCTAAAGCTGAGGAATTAGGTGTTGAGGTTATCGATGAAGAGGCTTGGCTACAGCTGATTGAGAAACATAATGTTTAGAGGATGTTTTCTAGAAGATCGTATGCTGTTTGTATGATTATCTCTCTTACATTTTTTGGGGGATGAAATCAAAAAGAGGGATAATAGGGGCTGTTTTTTGCAAAAACAGAGCGCCATATATTTTAATATTTATTACGTTATTTAAAATAATTAACGTTGAGCTTAAATATTAAACTTAAACTATTATGATGAAGAATATACAAGGTTATTATTAGTACAAAATATAAATTATTACTGTGAAGCAAGGTAAAAATTGTAAATAAATATGTATAATTTAATCCAAAATGCCGTAATAAACCAATTATAATGACGTAATAGAAATATAACGCGGAAAATTACAAAATATAACGAAAGTTTCCATATAAAGGAAATAGGGATATAATAATGTCTGGATGGAGATCGCCAAGATAAGTATTACCACGTATAGGTGTATCTCATCTTGCTTCACCTAGGTTAGCGTTTACCATACCAGCAAAAAACTTGAAGTATCTTGTAGAAATATTTTTCATATTTCCTGACGCAGATACATATTTTTCCCTTAAAAAGAGAAAATCCTGTGTTTTGTAGAAAGAGTAAAAGTTATAGGTTGCTTCATTTAAAGGGGCATTGTTGCTTCTTTTGCCCATTTTTTATCTTCTTCATTTAAGTAAGGTGCATTCATCTGATAAACGCGCGCATGGTAATCATTGAGCCATTGTCGTTCTTCTTGTGTCAAAAGCTCTGGAAGGATTAACCGTCGATCAATGGGGCAATGTGTAAGTGTTTCGAACGAGAGCATTTCTATATCTCCACCATCAATTTTTTGTGCTGGCTTCACAATCATCAAATTTTCAAGACGGATACCAAAAGCGCCTTCGCGGTAATAGCCTGGCTCGTTTGAAAGAATCATACCGGAGATGAGTTCTTGGCACCCTTTACGAGAAATATTTTGCGGTCCTTCATGGACAGAAAGATAAGATCCAACACCATGACCGGTGCCATGAGCATAATCAAAACCAGCTTTCCACAATGCAATGCGTGCAAGAGCATCAAGGTCTTGTCCTCGTGTGCCTTTTGGAAATCTGATAGTTGAAAGAGTAATCATGCCCTTGAGAACAAGAGTGAAACAGCGTTTTTCTTCTTCTCCAATATTCCCAATTGCTACGGTGCGTGTGACATCAGTCGTGCCATCACGATATTGTCCACCTGAATCAACGAGGTAAAGTTCACCGGCTTTGAGTTGTTTATTTGTTTGCGTTGTTACACGATAATGAATAATGGCACCATTTTCTCCTGTTGCGGAGATTGTATCAAAAGAAAGATCTTCAAGTTTTTCTCCCATTTCTTTTGCTGTATTTATGCGAAATTCTTCTAATTTTTGAGCAGCAGAAATTTCACTTATTGACCCTGGTATTTGTTTATCTAACCAAGAAAAAAAACGGGTTAGGGCAACACCATCGCGTAGATGCGCTTTGCGTGTGCCATTGAGTTCTGTGTCATTTTTAATGGCACGTGGTAGAGCAGCAGGATCGGTAAGTGTGATAAAAAAGCTATTTTTTTCTTCAATAACAGTTCGTAATTTTTCGCATGTTAGCTGTGGATCTAAGGCAAACACTGTCCCTTTTTGAATATACTCTTTGATCTTGGGAATAAGCTGTTCTGGTTCATATAATTTTGCATAACGTTCTAGATATTGTTTCTGTTCTACACCAAGTTTTTTGCTGTCAATGAATAAAGCTGGTGTTTTGTTAAGTGGAATGAGAGCAAAACAAAGGGAAAAAGGCGTGTTGGAAACATCATTGCCCCGTATATTGAATGTCCATGCAATGGAAGAGGGGTCTGTAAAAATAAAAGCATTTGCATGAGTTTGCTGTATATCTTTGTAAATCAAAGCGAGTTTTTCATCTGTATCGCACCCAGCATATTTGAGAGGGTGAATTGATAAGGCAGATTGTGGTAACTTTGGTTGATTATGCCAGAGCAAATCAATGGGATTATGTTGAACTTCTACAAGTTTTCCACCTGCTTTCATTTCTAATGCGTTTCTCAATGCATCGGTGGCAGCAATCGTGTGGAGCCATGGATCAAAGCCAATAGAAAGTTTTTGACCATTTTTTTCAAGCCATTGTGAGGGAGGACAAGTTATGAGATCTTCATAATTAAAAATATCAGGATCAGTTTGTTGGCGAACTTGGAGCTTATATCGCCCATCTGTAAATATGATGGCTTTGTTTTTTAAAATCAGTGCAATCCCAGCTGATCCAGTAAAGCCGGTTAACCAGCTAAGGCGTTGAGCATGAGGAGGGACATACTCTCCTTGATGCTCATCACATCGCGGAACAAGAAAACCATCGAGTCCAAGGTGATCGAGTTCTTTACGAAGGCAAGAAATGCGTTCTGCTGCATAAGCAGGATTTGTTGTCGCCTCAAAAGATTGATACATAACGACGTCCTTTTCTTTTATTTTATTTCAGATGTATCGTAACCCATCCTTGCCGGTGGTATGTTTCGATATGCTTCATTCCTTGTTTTATATAAGTATCTAAAACGTAGGCGTGTTGCTCTTCAAGAATTCCAGAGAGTATAAGTGATCCCCCTTTTTTAAGGGCTTTTACCATTTCTTGCGCAAGTTCAATAAGCGGATTAGCAAGGATATTGGCAACGATGAGATCAAAAGGCGCACGTGTTGCAATGTGTTCATGGGTAAAACTTGTTGCTGTAACAGCTGTAATATACTCTTTTACGCCATTAAGCTCGATATTATGTTGTGCAACTTGAATAGCAATAGGATCAATATCGGAGGCGAGAATACTAATGGGCTTGAGCATTGCTATGCCAATGGCTAAGACTCCACTACCAGTTCCAAGATCAAGGGCATTTTGTGGATTTTCGTGTTTCATGACTTTGGCAATCATTTCCAAACAACCAGCTGTTGTCCCATGATGTCCTGTTCCAAAGGCTTGATTTGCTTCAATTTCAATAGGGAGAACATTTGCTGGAATGGCGTTTCGGTTGTGACTTCCATGAAGGAAAAAAGGACCGGCTTGCACAGGTTTTAGTCCTTCTAGGCTTTTTTGTACCCAATCAATGTTGGGTAAAACTTCCATATTAATATTATCAAAATCTATAGAAAGGATTTGAGCAAAACGTTTCAATGCGTTCTCTTGATTGTCTTGATCGACATATAGAGAAAGCTCATATACAGCATTTTGTTCATCTATCTCTGTAAGAGCAAGAGGATACCCTTCTTCGTCAAAGGCTGTTTCTATAAGGGTATAGAACCGTTCTGCTTCATTTCTAGAAGCAGTATAATAGAGGCGAATTTGTTGCGACATGCTGTTCTTTCTTTTGATCGGTTTTTTTAGTTTAAGATGAGTTTTTTTAACCGTTCAATGGCGATTTCATCTTTTAATTCGCTATCGCTTTCTTTCGTGTCATAACGGATAACGCCAGCTAATTTTCCACCTTTTTTGAGTAAAAAAATTGCTGCTGTATGGTTATATGTATAGTTTCCATCTGTTTCAGGGACTTTTTCAGCAACGATGTTGAAAGAATTGACCATTTTATGAACTTTTTCAGGATCTCCGCTGATGCCAACAATTTTATTGTTAAAATTACTGAGATAATCATGGAGTACTTTTGGTGTATCACGTTCAGGATCAACAGTCACAAACCATATACCTAATTTATCAGCTTCAGGCCCAAGGGCTGTAAGCCATCGATCAAGATTCATCAGTGTGGTAGGGCAGCTTTCAGGACACATAGTGAAGCCGAAAAAAATTATTGAAGGCTTGCTTCGAACATCAGCCTCAGTAATATTTTTTCCATTAGAATCAGTGAGCGTAAAGTTATCACCTAAAGGCTTATTTGTCAGCGTATCATAAATAAAAACACCTGCAAGAAATATGATTGTCAGCCCCAAGATGCGTATTACATTTTTCATAGTTTGACTCTCTTAGATAGATCGAGAAATTGTAACATCGGCAGGTTTGTTTTGCAATGTTTGTTTCATGGTTGATTTTATTGGCTTGATTGGTATGTCTTTCCATATCTATTGATAAAACATTGGTGAAAGATGTATGAATATTGAGAAAGATCTTCGATTTCATGAAAGTGAACCTCGTATCCATACGACAGCGCGGCTGCATGGTTGTAAATTAGGGCGCTATGTGGAAATTAATGAGCGGGTGATTTTACGGGATGTAACCGTTGGAGATTTTTCTTATTTAGAGCGTAATAGTGAGGCTATTTATAGCGATATTGGGCGTTTTTGTTCTATTGCATCTCATGTACGGATGAATGCGTTGGAGCATCCTATGGAGCGCGTTTCAACGCATAAAATAACCTATCGTCCAAACGAATATTTTCGTTATATGGCATTAGATAGTGGTTTTCGTGAAAGGCGTTGTGCAAAACGTGTTATTATTGGGCATGATGTGTGGATTGGACATGGTGCGGTTATTATGCCTGGAGTGACAATTGGTCATGGCGCTATCATTGGCGCGAACGCTGTTATAACGAAAGATGTTATGCCTTATACGATTGTCGTTGGGGTGCCTGCTAAGCGATTGCGGATGCGTTTTCCCAATCATGTGATAGAATGCCTTTTAAATATGGCTTGGTGGGATTGGCCACTTGATAAAATTCACGACGCATTGCCTGATATGCAAAATCTGCCCATTGAAGCCTTTGTTCGTAAATGGAAATGATAGTCAGAATAAAACAAAGTGGTTTCTTGAAAAAACTGATCGTGGTTTACTTGTAATTAAGCTTTGTTTACAAAATTGTCTAGTACACGCTTTTCTCCGGCTTTTTCGAACATTATTGTCAATTTATGATCGTCTATTGCTGTAATATAACCATAGCCAAATTTTATGTGAAAAATCCGATCATTGACAGAAAAATCTGATGGTGCATGAGAGATTGATTGAGAGATAACTTTCCCTTCAATATTCTTGTTTTTTTGTGCACGCTTTTGTCTTGCTGTTGCATAGTCAGTATAAAAGGAATCGTGATGTTGAAAGGAAGATTTTCCATAACCACCATAGGATGTTTCCATTTCTACAACTTCTATATGTTCTGCTGGTAATTCATCTAGAAAACGGGAGGGAAGAGCAGGTTGCCAAAGTCCATGAATTCTTCGATTCGATACAAACCATATATGCAAATGTTTTTTTGCTCTTGTTAGACCTACGTAAGCAAGACGCCGTTCTTCTTCTAATCCTGAACGTCCACCTTCATCTAATGAGCGCTGGTGGGGAAAGAGTCCTTCTTCCCAACCTGGAAGAAAAACTGTTTCAAATTCAAGTCCTTTGGCTGAATGAAGTGTCATGATGTTGACTGCATCCATATTTTCATTATTTTCCGTTTCCATAACGAGTGCAACATGTTCCAAAAAACTTTGAAGATTTTCAAATTGTTCCATGGAACGAATCATTTCTTTAAGATTTTCTAGTCTTGTAGGAGCCTCTGGTGAGCGATCTTCTAACCACATGGTTGTATAACCAGAATCATCAAGGACGATCTCGGCAAGTTCTCTATGAGGAGTGTCTTGAAGCATATTTTGCCAGCGGCGGAAGTTTTCAATGAGGCTTCGTAACGCACTGCGTGCCTTAGGCTTTAATTCATCTGTTTCAATGATGTCTGCGGCAGCAGAAAAGAGAGGAACAGCACGTGCACGTGCACTCTCATAAAGAATGCGCAGGGTTGCATCTCCTATGCCGCGTTTGGGTGTATTAATAACACGCTCAAAAGCTAAATCATCAGTAGGTTGGACAACAACGCGTAAATAAGCCATGGCATCACGTATTTCCATTCGCTCATAAAAACGAGGACCACCAATGACGCGATAATTAAGGCCAAGTGTTACAAAGCGATCTTCAAATTCACGCATTTGAAATGATGCGCGTACCAATATAGCCATATGATTTAATGCATGACCGGTTTGTTGTGCGCGTTCGATTTCTTCTCCGATTGCTCGTGCTTCTTCTGCCGAATCCCATGCTGAATGAATTTTTACCTTTTCTTCCTCACTCTTTATTTGAGCAGAAAAAAGGACTTTTCCCAGTCTTTCTTCATTATGAGCAATGAGATGGGAGGCGGTTTTAAGAATATGAGATGTTGAGCGATAATTGCGTTCTAGACGAATAATTTTAGCAGAAGGAAAATCTTTTTCAAAACGTAATATGTTTTCGACTTTTGCACCACGCCATCCATAAATGGATTGATCATCATCGCCAACACAACAAAGATTAACATGTTGACCTTGAGGATGTTGGGCCAAAAGCCGAAGCCAAAGATATTGTGCTGTATTTGTATCTTGATATTCATCGACAAGAATATAACGAAATTGAGAATGATATTCGCGAAGAATATCTGGATTATGTTGGAAGATAGAGATAGAATGAAGTAGAAGGTCACCAAAATCACAAGCATTAAGATCTTTTAATCGATTTTGATAACTGTGATAAAGTTCACGTCCCATGCCGTTACCAAAGGAATGAGCATCACTTTTTGAGATATGTTTTGGTGAAAGTCCTTGATTTTTCCAAGAATCAATCATCATGGCAAGGTTTCGTGCGGGCCAACGCTTATCGTCTAATCCTTCAGCTTGAATAAGTTGTTTTAAAAGTCGAAGAACATCATCGCTATCAAGAATTGTAAAGTTTCTTTTTAAATCAACAAGCTCTGCGTGACGGCGTAAAATTTTAGCTCCAGTGGAATGAAAGGTTCCAAGCCAAGGCATACCTTCAACAACTTCTCCAATAAGTTCACCAATACGTATTTTCATTTCACGTGCTGCTTTGTTGGTGAAAGTGACAGCAAGTATTTGCTGAGGAGAAGCAAGTCCAGAGCGTAAAATGTGAGAAATACGGGTTGTTAAAACGCGCGTTTTTCCTGTACCAGCACCTGCAAGAACTAAAAGAGGCCCCTCAGTATTCATAACAGCTTGTTGCTGTTCTGGATTGAGTTGTTCTAAATAGTCTGTGTTATATGATTTTTGTTCTTTTAGAGTATGGGAGAAAAAACCAGAGCTCTTCTTATCATGGTCTGGAGGGGAATCTTCTTCAAAGAAAGGTATGGTATGATCAGAAAAATTACTCATTATCTCTCTTTTGTAGTCTTTTTTTTATTGAAGTTCTAGATTAAAAAAACTTCTCTTAAAAAGTCACAACAGTTTCAGTTGAACAGACAGAAAGAGAACGTAAAAAATAAGCACAAACATTAAAGGCGTTGGGTGAGAACGCTTTGAAGGGCATAAACGCGTAACGAAGCCGAAAGATTTACTTGTTGTGGTCTTTTGCTATCAATATCGGTAATAATAAAGGCTAAAGATTGTCCTTTTTTGCGGGCTATATCTTTTAGAATATCTAAAAATGGTGGTTCTAAAGAGACGCTTGTTGCGTGTCCATCAACGCGAACAGATATCTTTCGTGGAATGACTTTTGACCAATCGATAGAATTATTTTCGTGCATTTTTCCACCTTTATTCGTCGTTTCGCAAACGATTTTGATCAAGAAATTTTTGCATTTTTAAAGATTTTTGCTGCTCAAAATTTTTTTCAGTTTTTGTTCGTCCAAAACGATAACGATTTTGTTCAGCACAAAGAGATTTTTCTGTACGTTTTTTTTGTTTTCGAAATTGGCGAAGATTAATCAATTCAGTCATGAGAAAAATTATTTTTTCCGAAAGGAATCTAAAGAGACAACATCAGCACTTTGATTTTGTTTTGCATCGTTATTTAAAGGTTCTTTATTTGTACTGAGATTTTGTTCTTTTGTAAGCGTATTTTCTTTTTTTTGTTTGTTTGATAAGGTAATAGGCGTCGTTGAGGTATTTTCTGAATTTTCACTTTCTCCAGAGGTCAGATTTGAGGGCAGATCAAATGCTGCTTCAAATGCTGCTACAGGATCGTAAAAGACCTGAATGGAAGTAAAAGGAATCACGAGCTTTTCGGTTATTTCCCTGAAAGAGAGAGTTACTTCGAAAGCTGTTTCTGAAACACTGAGATCTCTAAATTGATGTTGTAAGACGATTGTCATTTGCTCGGGATAGCGATTTTTTAGCCGAGGAGAAATTTTAACGCCTAGGGCATTTGTCAAAAAAGTTATAAAAAAATGATGATTCCCCGGAAGACCTGCTTTGGCAACTTCCGATAAAACTTTACGGATAACTCCACGAAGCGCATCCTGAACGAGAATATCGTAACGGATTTGATCTTTAACCATCGAAGTTTATTCCTTTTATTTCACGTAGCAGAATGGGGCGTATTGATATTGTGTGACAGAATATATTTTAAATTAGCAGATTTTTTCTACGATGCACCTCAATAAATCGAATAAATACGAAACTCTATGGTAAATAATGTCTGATAATGTCTGAAAGATCAATCAACAACATTTAAAAAAGTGAAGGCTTCTGTTGCCAGGTGCCTCCGAACCCCGCTTAAACCTGCGACGGTTTAAGACTTAAATTGAAACATTCACACCACCTTAAGCGGCGAGACGTGCTTCCGCATAGTTGTCATTTGCAACTACTCATTTAGCCCGATAACGGTGGTACAATGCCGAGTAAAAGAGCGATCTTTACACCCTTGTCGATCCTATTTCGCCCCCACCAAAATATAATTTTGGTTTCTTATATTTTGGTGGAGGCGCCGGGTACCGCCCCCGGGTCCAATAGGTTTATTTCACCGTCCATTTATTACCATAGCTGGTGAACCAGCCCTCTAAATATAGATGAAGAACAGTCTTAGGAAAAGGGGGGTTGTTAATATTTTTAATCCTCTAATTATTTATGGAGCTATATGATGCGGCTGTAAAGTATAGTCCGCTCATTTTTGGAGAGGAGATGATGCAAAATGACAAATAATCTAGCAGATATTAAACTATATGATTTAAATCCCGATGAAGCAGCAGTAGAACGACTTAGCCGTCGTTTAGCTTTAGTGATGAAAAATAAGGATGCAGCGCTTGTTGCTACATCGGATCCAAAAGAGTTAGAACGTGTTGAAAAATGGGTTCAAGATGTTTTAGAAGCCGATGAGAAGAGTGCTAAAATGGCTGTTTCAAAAGTGGCTGAGATGATGTCTGGAGAGCGTAGAAAAAGTCGTGTGACTTTTTATTATCTAGTTGCTAAGCACCTTAATGCACTTCATAAAATTTAAACAATATTAAATTTGTGATAATGATAAAAAAAAGCCCAATTTCTTGGGCTTTTTCGTTGATAAAAAGGGTTAATGTTTTTCATCCTCTTGGAGGTAGCCTCCTTTACGCATACTCGGGACAAAGAGAAGAGCAATGAATGCCATGATCATCACGACGGTTATATAAAAATAAAAGAGTGATTCATGACCGTACTTTTTTAATCCAAGCGCAACGTATTCAGCAGAACCACCAAATAAGGCGTTGCCAATGGCATGAGAGATGCTAACGCCTAATGCGCGTATTGAAGAGGGAAACATTGCTGATTTGACGACACCAGAGATGGATGTATACATGCTCATAATGAAGAGCAAGCCAATAATGACGGAAAAGGCAACCCATATACTATGCGTATTACCGATTATCCAGAGTCCAGGAAATGTAAAGATGACAGAGAGTATACTCCAAATGATAAGTAAAGTTTTTGTTCCAATTTTATCGGCTATGATACCAGCTATGGGTTGGAATAGGATGAAAATAAATAGTACAGCTGTCATAATCGTTGTTGCGGTATGTTTATCAAAGCCGGTGGTTGTGATCAGATATTTTTGCATATAAGTCGTAAAGGTGTAAAATGTGAGTGATCCTCCTGATGCAAAGCATGCAATTACGACAACGGCTTTTGTATGCTTGGTGAGAAGTTCCTTAAGACTGCCAGAGTGTTTGTGAGAGCGGCTTTCTTTCGTGGTTGTTTCGTGGAGAGAACGACGCAGATAAATCGCAATCACTGCCCCGAAACCACCAATCACAAAAGGAATGCGCCATCCCCATGCTTTTAACTGATCTTCAGAGAGATAAGATGCTAGAATAAATATAATGAAGCTGGCAAGAAGTTGACCTGTAATAAGGGTAGCTGATTGGAAAGAAGCAAAAAGCCCACGATGTTTTTTGAGGGCAACTTCGCTCATATAAGTGGCTGCTGTACCATATTCACCACCTGCTGAAAGTCCTTGCATCATCCGAGCTAAAAGTAAAAGGATTGCTGATGTTACTCCTAAGGTTTCATAGGTGGGAAGTATGGCGATGAAAAAAGAGCCACCACACATCATAAAAATGGATATAAGCATCGAGCGTTTACGTCCATAACGATCGGCGACAAACCCTAAAAACCAAGCTCCAATAGGGCGCATAAGAAAGCCAATAAAAAACACACCTGCGGTTTTTAACAGTGGCGTAATCGTATCACCATCGGAGGGAAAGAATTGTGATGCAAAATAAATTGATGCAAATGAGTACACGTAAAAATCATACCATTCTACGAGATTTCCTGATGCGCTTGCTATAATAGCAAAAACACGTTTTCTTGCATCCTGTGATGCTGAAGTTGTTTCATTTTTCATGAATTGTTCCCCTTTTGGATTTATAGTTCATATTTTCTAAACATAATTGTTTATGATTTCCAGAAAAATTCAATGGTATTATAACAATTTCTTAGGGAAACTCTTTAAGATGATTTATTAGAGTTATGTTGTCATTCGTTTTAAGATTTTTACTTGTGTTATAGAATAAAAAGTTATCACGTTGCATTTAAAGGGAGAGAACATTGAAAAGTAGATCAAGATACCTTTAAACTTTATGATAAGAATGCAATATTGGCATCATACCGGAAGATCATAGAAGAGATGGTCTTTATGAGCAGAAAGCCCCAAAACTGAAAATATTTCATAAAGCTTAAATAATGTAAAAGGGGATTTTGTGTCCTCACTTATCTTATTGTATCATAACACATCATCATTTAGGAGGGTGAGGTAAGCCTCAGATAAGGTTTTCCGTATGAGGTGTTTTTTAGATATCGTGATAAATATTTAGGGTAGGGCTGCCCATAGAATCTTATCAAGTAAATTACATAAAGAGGGCAGTAACTATAGACAATTTAAGAGAAACTGAGTTGTTTGTAAGACGAATGCGGGGCGAGCTTTTCGTTCTTTACTAGGGTGGAGAGGGGATCAAAAAAAGCCCAATTTCTTGGGCTTTTTTATCCAGAAAATAAGTTTAATGAAGTCTATCGTCTTTATCGAGATATCCTCCTTTATCTATATCGGGCATAAGAAGAATAGAAATGAGTGCAATGACCATCATACCAACGATGTAAAAAAAGAAAACAGATTCGTATCCCATATTTTTTAATCCAAGCGCTACATATTCAGCAGAACCGCCAAAGAGTGCGTTGCCAATGGCAAAAGCAAATCCAACACCAATTGCTCGGATTGAAGCAGGGAACAATTCTGCTTTTATGATACCAGCAATGGACGTATAAAAACTCATAACACAGAGTATTCCAATAATAATTAAGAGTGCTGTCCATGGATTATGGGCATTACCGATCATTTTAAGTACAGGAATGGTGCAGATAATGGATAATGCCCCCCAACTAATGAGTGAAGCTCTTGCTCCAATTTTATCGGCTAGGGAACCAAAAAGGGGTTGGAGTAGCACAAAAACAAAGAGGGCGGCAGTCATTATCGTTGTTGCGGTTTGTTTATCAAAACCAGTGGTTGTGATCAGATATTTTTGCATATAAGTGGTGTATGTATAAAATGTGAGAGATCCACCAGCTGTAAAGCCAACAACCAAAAAGAAAGCTTTTTTATGATTACGAAAAAGTTCTTTAAGACTACCAGCGTGTTGTTCAGAGCGGCTTTTGAGGGTTGTTGTTTCATGAAGCAAGCTACGCAGATAAATTGCAACGATTGCTCCAAAGCCACCAATGACAAAGGGAATACGCCATCCCCATGCTTTTAACTGATCCTCGTTAAGGTAAATGGCTAAAATAAATATTATAAAACTTGCCAGAAGTTGACCTGAGATCGTTGTTGCATATTGAAAAGAAGCAAAGAGACCACGACGATTTTTGGGCGCAACTTCACTCATATACGTTGCTGCTGTACCATATTCACCGCCAACGGAAAGCCCTTGAAACATACGGACTAAAAGGAGAAGAAATGCTGCTGTTATTCCCAAGGTTTTATAAGTGGGAAGTATGGCAATGAGAAAAGAGCCACCACACATCATAAAAACAGAAATAAGCATTGAGCGTTTACGTCCATAACGATCCGCAATGTATCCAAAGAGCCATGCTCCAATTGGACGCATAAGAAAGCCAATAAAAAAGATTCCTGCCGTTTTTAACAGTTGTGTAACAATATCTTCATCTTCAGGAAAAAATTGTGAGGCAAAATAAACCGATGCAAAGGAGTAAGCATAAAAGTCGTACCATTCTACCAGATTTCCTGATGCGCTGGATATGATAGCAAAAATACGTTTCCTTGTATCATGTGGATCTAAAGTTGTTTGATTATTCATGAAGTATTCCCCTTTTAGATTTATAACTTTTCTTCTTTTTAAAGCTATTTACGATGTGCATTATAAAAACGCCATTGTATCATGATAATTTTTTAGGGAAACATAAAGATTTTTTCTAGAGCTATCAGTGGTGTTTTGGGCTCATGGTGTTGTTACATTGCGTAAATCATACGCTTTTTACTATCCTTAAGGAAATATTATTTTTTGTTTGATTGTGAATTATTTGCATATGCAGAGTGTTTATGAAGATATGATACTCTTTAGTTTATATGCTTGATGCTGTTTCGTAAAATGATGTTATTGACTATTTCATGCGAGGTTGGTGTATCTGTTAAAATACTTTTTAGGAATGAGCTTAAGTGTTAAGGGGGAGTACAATATTAAGAGTTCGTCAAAAGTATAATGATAGCGGCTTGCACTTTTATTAAGTGTAAAGAGAGTAATGTTCATGTTTATATTTTACGGGGCTTTTACGTTATGTCATTCACGGGTGCCGTTGTGAAATGGAGTTGGGTGCATTGAGAAATGTTTCTCAAAAAAGTGTGCGAATTCATAATATAATGGTATTTTCTATTTTCATGAAAGAATTTGTTTTGCATGAGGGGTACCATTAAGAACGTATTAAACAAAATCATGAGTGTAATCTTTATTATTGATAAAATTATCTTGAAAGATAATCACTTTTCTTCGATTTTGAGTGGGCATGGGAATATTAAAATAAATCAAACGTTTTTTATCTTCAGTGAATTAAATTCAGCTAAAGAAGTATTTATTACATAATAATATGAAGCCATTTATTTTTATAAGCGGCGTGTGCAGGAGGGAACATTGCTTCTTTAGAGTGTTTGAAGGGATAAAAAATTGTGAGCTTTAAACTTCTATCGGAAAGAATATAAAAAAGCCCAGTACTCTGGGCTTTTTTGTTAAAATCCTTGTTTGTTAACATTAAAGGTTAATGAATATCGTCTCCTTGTAAATACCCTTTTTTGCGAGCATCTGGCATTAAGAGAACAGCAATGAATGCAATAATCATCATGCCGGTTATATAAAAATAGAAGACAGATTCATATCCAAGATCTTTTAATCCAAGTGCGACATATTCAGCAGAACCGCCAAACAGTGCGTTGGCAATAGCATAAGAGAGCCCAACTCCTATTGCTCGTACTGAAGCAGGAAACATTTCTGATTTTACAATGCCAGAGATAGATGTATAAAAGCTCATAATGCAGAGCATTCCAGTAATGACTGATAAAGCAATCCATGTACTATCAGTACTACCAATCATATTAAGTCCAGGAATGGTAAAGATAATAGATAAGACACTCCAAATAAGGAGTGAAGTTCTTGTTCCAATTTTATCTGCAAGAGCACCAAAGAGGGGTTGGAGTAACATGAAAACAAAGAGTGCAGCTGTCATGATTGTTGTGGCTGTATGTTTATCAAAGCCAGTGGTTGTGATCAGATATTTCTGCATGTAAGTCGTATAGGTGTAGAATGTGAGCGATCCTCCAGCTGTAAAGCCAATAACCAGAAAGAAAGCTTTTCGGTGGTTGCTCAGAAGTCCCCTAATACTACCAGCTTGTGCACTAGAACGACTTTCTTTGGTCGTTGTCTCATGGAGTGTGCGGCGTAGATAAATCGCAACAATTGCGCCGCATCCACCAATGGCAAATGGAATACGCCAGCCCCACGCTTTTAGCTGATCTTCGGTGAGATAAAGCGCTAAAATGAATATAACGAGACTGGCTAGAAGTTGACCTCCAATCAGTGTGGTATATTGGAAAGAGCTAAAAAATCCGCGGCGATTTTTGAGGGCGATTTCGCTCATATAAGTTGCTGTTGTACCATATTCACCACCGACAGAAAGCCCCTGAAGCATTCTGAGTAAAAGTAAAAGAATTCCTGCTGCCATTCCAATGGTTTCATAGGTAGGAAGTAGGGCGATTAAGAACGAACCACCACACATCATAAAAACAGAGATAAGCATTGAGCGTTTGCGTCCGTAACGATCGGCAATGAAGCCAAAAAGCCATCCGCCGATTGGGCGCATAAGAAAACCAATAGCAAAAACACCCGCCGCTTTTAAAAGTTGCGTAACGTCATTGCCATCTGAGGGAAAGAATTGTGATGCAAAATAAATAGATGTAAAGGAATAAACATAAAAGTCATACCATTCTACTAGATTACCTGATGCACTGGACACGATAGCCCAGATACGTTTTCTTGTATCATGTGGTTTTAAAGCTTCTTGTTTTTCCATAGTCGATCCCTTTATTTGATGTTCATCCATCTTTGTTCATTTATGTCATTTTTTTAGAAGCTGTCTATAGTATTTTATCTTTTGCATCAAAAATTTAGTCAGATCATGATAATTTCTTGTGTAAGATGTTTTTGGAAAAAGATTTGAATTATGTTTGTACGGATTTTACAGTTTTTATTTTCTATAATAAGAAGAATCGGACATAATACCCTCATGAAATCATATCTTGCTCTTTTATCTCATGTTTTAAATCAGGGTATTGATCGGACAGATCGAACGGGTGTTGGAACGCGATCTATCTTTGGGTATCAGATGCGCTTTGATTTACAAGCAGGATTTCCGTTGTTGACAACAAAGAAACTACACTTACGTTCAATTATTTATGAACTTTTGTGGTTTCTTAAAGGCGATACAAATATCGCTTGGTTGAAAGAGCATGGTGTGTCAATTTGGGACGAGTGGGCTGATGAAAAGGGAAATCTTGGTCCTGTTTATGGTTATCAGTGGCGTTCTTGGCCTGCTCCTGATGGACGCCATATTGATCAAATTAACAATCTTTTAACAATGATTAAGGAAACGCCAGATTCTCGTCGCTTGATTGTATCAGCTTGGAATCCTGCATTAATAGAGGAAATGGCGTTGCCTCCGTGTCATTGTCTTTTTCAATTTTACATTGCGGAGGGGAAATTATCTTGTCAACTTTATCAGCGTTCGGCGGATATTTTCTTAGGTGTTCCATTCAATATTGCATCCTACGCATTGCTAACGATGATGATTGCGCAAGTAAGCGGTCTTAAAGTAGGCGATTTTATTCATACTCTGGGAGATGCTCATCTTTATTCTAATCATTTTGAACAGGCAAAATATCAATTGTCTCGTAGACCAAATGCTTTGCCATGTATGCGCATAAATCCAGCGGTAACAGATCTTTTTTCTTTTCAATTTGAGGATTTTGAGTTGCTTAATTATGAAGCACAACCCCATATTAAAGCGCCGGTAGCAATATGACGATTTCCATTTGTTTAATTGCTGCTGTTGCAGAAAATGGTGTTATCGGTCGTGAAGGTGTAATGCCGTGGCATTTATCAACGGATTTGCAACGCTTTAAAGCTTTGACATTGGGTAAGCCCATTGTTATGGGGCGAAAAACTTGGGATTCTATTGGGAGACCTTTACTAGGGCGTACAAATATCGTTATTACACGTGATTGTACCTTTTGTGCTGAAGGGGCTGTTGTTGCTCACTCTTTATCGCAAGCTTGTTCTCTTGCAACAAATGTTGCTTCTCAAAATGATGTAGAGGAAATTTTTATTATTGGTGGTGGTGAAATTTTTCAACAAGGGTTGCATATGGCTGATAAAATATTCCTTACAGAAGTTTTAGCTTCTATAGAAGGTGATAGTTTTTTTCCTGTTTTTGATAAAGAAAAGTGGACTATTGTGCAAACACAAGATATTCCAAAAGGGGATAA
This sequence comes from Bartonella sp. AA78NXGY, assembly GCF_042197005.1. NCBI lineage: Bacteria > Pseudomonadati > Pseudomonadota > Alphaproteobacteria > Hyphomicrobiales > Bartonellaceae > Bartonella > Bartonella sp. AA78NXGY. Next base: position 26,032 of record NZ_JBHIRI010000008.1, on the reverse strand, counting down.
AGATAGTCATCCGACACGTTTTGTTGTTTATGAGCGGAAATAATTTTTTGTAATATGAAGTGGAAGGGTTTATCAGTTGTATTGTAATGAGGTAAGAGACACCCTATAAGATCAAGCAAATGGTTGGTGTTCGAGTAGTGGTAATCAGTTAAAGAGGTGATAATGCCCTGGACAAATCAAAATGGTGGTGGCCCGTGGAGTGGCGATAAAAACAGTGGTGACAAAAAAACACCAGCTAAGAATCTCTTTGGTTCTGGTGGCGGTAATGGTGGCGAAAATGGTCCTAATCTTAATGAAATTTTGCGCAAAGGGCAGGATCAATTTAAACAATTCGGGAGAAGCAGTTTTTCTGTTTTATTCCTTCTGCTTATTGTGTTTTTTTGGCTATACCAGTCAATTTATATTGTTCAGCAAAATGAACAAGCGGTAGAGTTGCGCTTTGGCATCCCTAAAGAAGGCATTATTGGTGATGGGTTGCATTTTCATTTTTGGCCAATTGAGACCTATATGAAAGTCCCTTTAACGGAAAAAACAATCGCGATTGGTGGGAAGCCCGGTCAGGCGCAACAAAGTGATGGTTTAATGCTTTCGAGTGATCAAAATATCGTTAATGTTAATTTTTCCGTTTATTATCGGATTTCATACCCTAGTCAGTTTTTATTCAATGTGAATGATCAAGAGGGAACTGTCCGCCAAGTTGCTGAGAGTGCAATGCGTGAGGTCATTGGTTCGCGGCCGGTTGATGATGTTTTACGTGACAAGAAAGAAGAAGTTGCTAATGACGTTAGAAAGATTATTCAGTTGACTGTGGATAAATATCAACTTGGTGTCGAAATAAGCCGTGTTTCTATCAGTGAAGCTGCTCCTCCGACAAAGGTTGCTGCTGCGTTTAATTCTGTTCAGCAGGCGGAGCAGGAACGTGGAAGAATGATTGAAGAGGGGAATCGTGTTCGTTTTACGAAAATTGGTTTAGCAAATGGTGAAGCTTCACGCACACGGGAAATCGCAAAAGGTGAAAAGGCACAAATGGTTGAAGAGGCAACAGGGCGTGCTGAACGTTTTCAGGCGATAGCTCGAGAGGCTGCGATTTCACCAGAAGCTGCTCGCTACCGTCTCTATATGGAGACGATGGGGCGAATTCTTTCTTCACCAAATAAGCTGGTTCTTGATCAGGCAAATTCTCCAGCGGTGCCTTATTTACCTTTGAATGAATTGTTGCGTAGCAAGTCATCGGAAAAAGTAAAGGCAACAGCAGCGCGTCCTGCGTTACTCTTAGATTCTCGTATTTCTGGAGGAGATTAATTATGCAGCAATCTCGCTTTTTGTTTGTTTTTAGTGCTATAGTGTTTGTTTTGATGATTTTGTGGATGTCCGTATTTATCGTCTATCCTCGTCAACAAGTAGCAATTAAGCGTTTTGGACAAATTGTTCAGGTAGAATCTAATCCTGGAATCTATTTCAAGGCGCCCTTTATCGATAAGATGATCATTGTTGATAATCGGTTATTGCGTTACGATGTTCCTACACAATCTGTACAGGTTCGTGGTGGTGCGTATTATGAGGTGGATGCGTTCTTTATTTACCGTATTACAGATCCTAAGTTGTTTTTACAGCGCATTGCTTCTGGGCGTCCACAAATTGCGGCACGTGAAAACCTTGCACCACGGTTTATTGACGCTTTGCGTGCTGTTTATGGTAAGCGAGAATTTAAAGCAGCCTTATCGGATGAACGAGGCGCGATGATGGCTGAAGTACAGAAGCAATTTTCTGTAGATGCAGGCTCGTTGGGTATTACCATTGTTGATGTGCGTATTCGTAAAACCGATTTGACTGATGCTGTTTCAGAAGATGTTTATCGGCAAATGGCAGCTGAACGTGAAGCTGCTGCGGAAAATATCCGGGCTCGTGGTCAGCAGGAGCGAGATCGTATTGTGGCAGAAGCTAATCGTGAATATGAAGAAATTGTAGCAGCTGCAAAGCGTGATGCTGAAATTACCCGTGGTGAAGGTCAAGCTGAAAGTATTCGTCTTTTATTGAATGCGAGGGAGGCTAATCCGTCTTTTTACGATTTTTGGTTGGCGATGGAACAATACAAGAATTTAGAGAAAACACCGATGGTGATTTCTCCAAATGAGGATTTCTTTTTCTATTTTCGTAATCCGCCGCAGGCAAATAAAGCATTCTTACCGACAATGAATACTGGCCTCAGTAAAACTGATCCAAAATCGGGAGAGAATAGATAAAATAATGGATTGCAGATACGAGATTTTGCATGAAAAGAATGATCTGTGACCATTTTCTTTTATGGTAAAAGTGGTAGAGAGTATCGAGCCGTGCTGGTTTTACGTAGATAAATTTAGTGGGGCTCTTTGCATCTTTGATTAAAGGCATGTCATGGATAGAAGTGTCGTGAGTAAAAATACGTTTTTAAAGTTTTTTATCACAAGAGTTGTTTTTTGTGTGACTTTGTTTCTATCAGGATCAGTGAGTTTGTCTTGGGGAGCCGAGACAAGCAAGGCATTGCTTTCTATTCCTGATTTAGCTTCTGAGCTTTTGGAAACAGTTGTGAATATTTCCACGGCGCAGACTGTTGAAGGAACAGAACAGGATGCAAACACCTCGGTACCCGTTATCCCAAAAGATTCATTGCTGGAGGAATATTTCAGTGATTTTTTTATACCCAAGGATGGTCAAAAAGATAGTCAATTTCAAAAGGTGCGTTCTTTAGGCTCTGGTTTTGTGATTGATGCGCAGAAAGGGATTATTGTTACAAACTATCATGTTATTGTAGATGCTGATGATATTGAAGTTAATTTTACGGATGGTACAAAACTAAAGGCAAAGCTTCTTGGAAAGGATAGCAAAACTGATTTGGCGTTGCTTCAAGTCGATGCAGGAAGTAAAAAATTAAAAGCTGTGCGTTTTGGTGACTCAGAAAAAGCACGTATTGGTGACTGGGTTATGGCTATTGGTAATCCTTATGGTTTTGGTGGAAGTGTGACGGTTGGTATTATTTCTGCACGTAACCGTGATCTTAATGCTGGTCCCTATGATAATTTTATTCAAACAGATGCAGCAATTAATCGGGGAAATTCTGGTGGGCCGTTATTTGATAGAAATGGTGAAGTCATTGGCATTAATACAGCAATTGTTTCACCTTCGGGAGGATCTATCGGTATTGGATTTGCTATTCCATCGGATATGGCTCTTTCTGTTATTAATCAATTGCGTGATTTTGGAGAAATAAGGCGTGGTTGGTTGGCTATTCGTATTCAGCCGGTAACAGAGGATATTGCAAAAAGTTTAAAATTGGACAATGCTGTGGGAGCATTGGTGGCTGGTAAAATAGAACAGACGGAAGAAAATAATGTAGATAATAGCCAGTTACAAACTGGAGATGTTATTCTTTCCTTTGGTAATTCCAAAATTAAGCATGCACGTGATTTGCCGCGTTTAGTTGCAGAAAGTTCAGAAGGAAAAGTGGTGGACGTTACTATTTTACGCAATGGGCAAGAAGCAACAGTAAAAGTTAAGCTTGGACGTTTGATTGAAACAGATCCAAATGAAGATACAGAAGAAGTTGATGATAAAAAAAATCAAGATTTGTCGAAAAACGTGACAATGCAATTTATGGGAATGACGTTATCTGAACTGACAGAGGATTTGCGTCATCGTTATTCAATTTCAGATAAACTTCGAGGACTAGTGGTGACATCTGTTGCACAAAATAGTGCAGCGGATAAAAAGCGTATTCGCGTTGGTGAAGTGATTGTTGATATCAATCAGAGTTCTATCACAACAATTGATGAGGCTAAAAAACGTATTCATAAATTACGTGAAGCTGGACGCAAAAATGCTCTATTTATTGTAGCACGTCCAGATGGAGAGTTACGGTTCGTAACGCTCCTAATGGATTGATCCTTAAAAAATTATTTTTTGTTTTTTATCAGCCTTAGTGTGTGGGATATTTTGCAAGTCAGCCATGTGATGTCCGATATTTCTCAAGCTCATTTCACGATAGAGAGCATGGGGTGTGCAATATAAAATCTATTGGAAATCATTATATCTTTATGCTGAATATCAAAGTATAAATTGGTGTCATCATAGTATTTTTCAGTTCTCAATATTGTAACAGCCTAGACTTTGAAATGCTGCATAAGAGATATTGGTACACCTTTCTTAAGTCCATTTTTATCTCTGCTTGTGATGCGCAAGTAAATGGTATTAATATGATGCTTTATGAGGCTCTTATTATAAACCGGCGTAGCATGCTATTTTTATAGGAAAAAATAAAGCTATTTGATTGTATAGATTAAACTTAGTATTATTTTCATAAATGATGACAAAGAGTATATTTTTAATGGCCTTAACGGACAGAATTATTATAGCTGTGGTTTGTTATTGAATTATGATAGCAAAAAATGCTTGGAAATTCCTTTGGTGTTGTTATTAAGTCCATTTTTTCTTTTTTATAAGTTTCATAAGGGGCTTTGTCTTAAGGGGAATTTGTGTTCGTATTTTTGTTTGAAGTATTTACTCTATGATAATGGAGAGAAAATACAGGAAGGCTTTGGGGGTGTCTGCATGTTGCAATAAGTTATTGATTGGGAGAAATTGCTATTCATGACACAGAGAACAGTTACATTAATAGCAGGGCCAACGGCAAGTGGGAAGTCAGAACTTGCCTTGCAAATGGCTCAAGAAAAAAATGCTCTCATTATTAATACTGATTCAATGCAGGTTTATGATGTTTTAAATATTTTAACGGCACGGCCGAGGGAGGCTGACACCGCGATTGTTCCCCATTATCTTTATGGTCATGTGAGTCCTACTTTGAACTATTCAGTAGGGCAATGGTTGTGTGATGTCGAGAAGCTATTGGCTACTTTTTCTTTAAGATCAGTTATTTTTGTTGGTGGAACAGGACTTTATTTTCGTGCTCTTTTAGAGGGGATTTCGGAAATCCCTCATGTTCCAGATGTTGTGCGGCAGAAGTGGCGTTTGCTGCTTGATAAAGAGGGACCTGAAAGTCTTTATCGCCAGTTGTTGCAGATTGATGCTGTTGTTGCTGAAAAAAATTCTTCGCACGATAGACAGCGTATTGTACGTGCTTTGGAAGTTTATGATGCAACCGGTAAGTCGCTCAGTTGGTGGCAGAAACAAAAAACAACACCTCTCATTGCGCCAAATTTGACCGAAAAAATTCTTCTCATGCCACCACGTCCTCTGCTTTATGAACGTATTCATAAACGCTTGGATTCTATGATTGAAAGAGGAGCTTTAGAAGAAGTGGTGGCTATGAAAAAACTTAAACTTTCCCCTTCATTACCAGCAATGAAGGCTATTGGTATACCTGAGTTTATGGCTTATTTGGATGGATATAGAAGCTTTGAGAGTGCTCTTGAAGCGGTGAAAATACAAACGAGGAGATATGCAAAAAGACAAATGACATGGTTTCGTAATCAATTTGATGAAGAATGGATGCTTACTTTTTGATAAAAGAGTTAGAGCTTTGCAAAGAAACTTATCGAAAGATAAAAGATAATTCGTGAAAAAGAAATTTTTTAGAAAATATAATTTTTTATTGACGAATGGTATCAATGGAATTAGAAATCTCTCTACAAGGAATTTTTTATATATTTTATACGTTGGAATAATGGGGGTAATCATACAGTATGTGTTGTGTAATGGGCTCCTTTGGGGTTTTTTTTTATGGGCTCCGTTAGGGGCTTTTTTATTGTCCTATAAAGTAGGTGAGTGGGAAAAATGAGAAATGATCCAAGAAAGCAAGAGAGTGCAGATGGAAAAATAATGTCGGGCGCTGAAATAGTGGTTCAAGCTCTTATAGATCAAGGCGTTGAACATATTTTTGGTTATCCTGGTGGGGCTGTTTTGCCTATTTTTGATGTTCTTTATCACCAAGATACACTCCAGCATATTTTGGTGCGCCATGAACAAGCCGCAGGGCATGCAGCTGAAGGCTATGCACGCAGCTCAGGGAAGGTAGGGGTTATGCTTGTGACTTCTGGTCCAGGGGCAACGAATGCTGTTACACCTTTGCAAGATGCTCTTATGGATTCGATACCTCTTATTTGTTTTTCTGGGCAGGTGTCAACAACGGTGATTGGAACAAATGCTTTTCAAGAGGCTGATACAGTTGGAATTACAAAGCCTTGTACGAAGCGTAATTGGCTGGTTAAAAATGTCAATGATCTTGCGGCTATTATTCATGAAGCTTTTGCTCTTGCTCAATCAGGTCGTCCTGGGCCGGTTTTGATTGATATTCCTAAGGATGTTCAATTTGCTTCAGGATTTTATAGAGCACCTCAAGTTCAGGAATCTTTACATTCTTTTCCATCGTTGAAAGGGAATACTAAGGCTATTGAATCTGCCGTTTCTCTTTTAGTTGAGGCAAAACGCCCTATTATTTATTCTGGTGGTGGTGTTATTTCATCGGGGATGAAAGCTATACAGCTTTTACGTAATTTGGTTCAATTGGGGGATTTTCCGATTACTTCAACATTAATGGGACTTGGTGCTTATCCTGCTTCCGGTAAAAATTGGCTTGGAATGCTTGGAATGCATGGAACCTATGAGGCTAATATGGCCATGCATGATTGTGATGTCATGTTAGCTGTTGGAGCACGATTTGATGATCGTATCACCGGGCGCCTTGATGCATTTGCACCTCATGCGCGTATTATTCATATTGATATTGACCCTTCTTCTATCAATAAAATTGTAAAAGCAGAAGTTCCAATTATTGGTGATGTGGCTTGTGTTTTAGGAGGTATGACACAACTCTTAAAGATACAGCAACCAGCGTTTAACAGTGAAGTCCGTGAGGCGTGGTGGACGCAAATTAACCGTTGGAAGGCTCGTAATTCATTGGCATATGCGGAGAAAAAAGATGTCATTATGCCGCAATATGCTCTTGAACGGCTGTATGCTTTTACCAAAGATGCGAATGCTTATATTACAACGGATGTCGGGCAGCATCAGATGTGGGCAGCGCAGTATTATCATTTTGATGAACCAAAACATTGGATGACTTCTGGTGGTCTTGGAACGATGGGGTATGGTTTACCTGCTGCTATAGGTGTTCAAATAGCGCATCCTGATGCGCTTGTTGTGTGTATTTCTGGTGATGCCTCCATTCAGATGAATATTCAAGAGCTTGCAACAGCTATTCAGCATGACACACCGGTGAAAATTTTCATTTTAAATAATCAGTATATGGGAATGGTCCGCCAGTGGCAGCAATTGCTGCATGGTAATCGTCTTTCTCATTCTTATACGGAATCTATGCCTGACTTTGTGAAATTGGCACAAGCTTATGGAGCCGTGGGAATTCATTGTTCAAAACCCGATGAACTTGATGATAAAATTCAGCAGATGATTGACTGTGATAAGCCTGCTCTTTTTGATTGTCGTGTTTATCATTTAGAAAACTGTTTTCCTATGATCCCATCGGGATGTGCTCATAATGAGATGTTATTACCCGATGAGGCAAGCGAAGAAGCTATTGCAAATGCTATTTCTTCCGAGGGAAAGATTCTTGTATAAAATGAATATGTTAACAAAATGGTGAAGGATGGTGATGATGAAGTCTTTGGAGTCTTCATCTCTGTCTCTTCTTTGTGGAGAGTTTCTATTATCCTTAGAGCTCATTTTATGATTTTCATTCTTTGTTTAAAGACATGGGGTGTATTATTATTTGTTCATCTAAAAAATGTTATAAGTCGTGTGCACAATTATGTTTGAATTTATTTGTACGCGATGTTTGTTTTTTTAATTCATATGTTCACATTAATAGCTATTTCGTTGCATTTTTTAGATAATACATTGAATTATCTGTTATAAATTAATTATGTTGTCTCATATATGAATGATTTCATCGTGCAAGAAAAAAAGCCACAGTGCTTGAAGGGTGCAACCATGCAAGCCGTCGTACTTGTGAAAACAATAGAAAAGTTTGTTACTATGTTTTGGTTTTGCATTATGAAATTACTCCAAATAGCTCTTTCAGGGGCTTGATAGGAAAATCCCCTAGCGGTTTGAAAGGAAGGGAAAAAATAACAAAAATCAAATGCAGCCATAGAAAACCAATAGGTCACCATAGCTTATAATCAGGTATGATTATGCGGGAGAAACCTATACATATGAGATGTATCGTCAATATATAAACCAGAATAATACTCAACATCATATCATTATCAGGATATTAACATTGAAAATTAAATACTCTTTCTTTTATTTGTTCTATATATCTATGATTCCATAAATCTGCAGACACAAACACTCTTTGAATCCACCGCATTGGATTTTCATAACTATCAAATGATCCAAAAAATTTATCTCTAGAGTGTAGGGTCATTCTGTTATCAATGTATAATAATCTTTCTGGTTGTACATCAATTCCAAAAGATACAGCCTTAATAGCTTCATAAAAATGATCTGAAGCTTTCTTGGCTTTTTTGACTGTGGCTCTAACATGCCTAGATAAAAAACAGCGCTGATATCTGGGAATTCACCGTCCCCTTGAACTAGGGGCACTTTACTTGTAGAGGTTACCCCATTTTTTCTCCATCTATAGGGAACATTAATTATATATAAATTATCCCTTAAGCTCCTCAAATCCTCCTCACTTAAAAGTTTTAAGGCTAGACGTGCATCAGATATTCTCGTTAACGGGCCATCAACACCATTGCGAATACCAGATAAAAGTATCACCTTTAGGAGATAAATTTAAATCCGTTATAAATTTTAGTGCAGCATTTTCATATGAAAATCTAACTCAACTTCAGATCCTAATCCTGTATAATCTTTTTTATTATCCTCTAAAGGAACTAGGTTATTTACTATATGTTCGCCTTCAAACTTAATTGAATAAGGCTCTCCGATCAATAAAGAAAACATTATAATTAAATTTTCGCTAATAGAGCCACTTTTACAAGACACATCTAAATTGTAAGGATTAGGTGACATAATTAATTTGTTTATCAACAGGAAGGTTTTCAAAGATTAAATATGGTCTAGGGGTAATAGACACCTTTTGGTTCATAAGAATTGTCAATATTCTATGTGGGAGCAGCGAAAATGCTATTTTTTTTAGCTTAACCGAATATTCAATACCACCGTATGGATCATAAATAACATGGTCTAAAGCCTCTCAAAGTTTGTCTCTTTCGACATTGCTCAACTAAAAAGTATTTTCCATTTATCATTATAATTTCCCCAATTATATTTCCCTACTTTTTTATTAAAAAAGTGAAAAAACAATAATTAAAATCAGCTATGTTAGTAAATAAGTGTCTGTAAAATCTTGGATTAATCCAAATAATGGTGGAGTAGTAATAATTGCGATTTGATTTACAGATATTGCTAAACCCAGAGAAAACACAACGCTTTCTTTCGGTTTAAGAGTCTACAATATAAGCAGCTCAAGGGCCATACCATTCCATTCCCAAAAAACTAACCAAGCAGATAAAATAGTTAAATAAATTATGGATCCACTCATGCTCAAAATTAATATTAAAAATCCAAAAACGATTGCAATCATGCAAAACAAGACAGGAAAAAATCGTCCTTTTCTACAATGATCACTCCACGCTGCTAAAATAATTCTTCCTAAGGCACCAGAAGCCTGTGAAACAAAAAATAAATAAGCACTTTTATCTAGAGACAGGTGATAGATTCTATAAAAATAGATCGTTATAAAAATAGTTAAAACATATTGAACGATCACAAGTGAAACGCTTGGAAAAATAATATTCTTCATATGAGGCGCAGCCAACATTGCAAGACGAGATCTTACATTTGCATAGAACGAAATTCTTGCCTTGCTTTCTGGAACGATAGTGATAACTTTTGCTGGTGAGTGATAAAAATAATAAATATACATCCACCTAAAAAAGAAACTATGGTACCGACCAAAAACGCACCTTGTATGCCATAGACAAGGGCACTCGCAGGAATAACTATACCCAGCTAATGCCCTCTACCTAATGGTAGCCCCGCCTGCCTTATTCCCATTGCAAATCCGCGTTGCGATTGTGGAAACCATGAAGAAACGGATTTAGCACTACCGAGTTGAGCAGAACTATAAATCCCCCTACAATTAGCAAACAAACCAAAAGGGAAATATAGTTATCTGCGATTGCTCCCAACAAAAGAACGACAGAAACGCCAACCGCGCCAACTCCAATAATATAGTGCTCGTTAAACTTGTCTAGTAATTCACCAGCTACAAGTAATCCAATAATAGGTAGGAACTGCGCTGCTGAAGATAGTAAACCTATCTGAGAATCACTAAGCGAGAAATCCTTCTTAAAAAATTCAGCTAAAGGACCAATCCCTTGAACAAAGAAGCAGGCTGATGCTTGAGCGATAGTGGCAACAAGCAATATAATCCATCTATAATAATTTTTTCCTATAAATTTATTATTGCTCACTCCGCCCCCCTCCAATTAAATTGTATTCCAATGAAGTAGCCTTTTTAATAATGCTTGCAACAATAAATTAGGTATTTTATGCTGATTACATAAAAATCTGTCAATACAATTGGTATTAATATGAAAGCTAAGGAATATGCTTCATTTAAGGAAATAAGCTATTATGTGTCGTGCAAATTTGATACGCTAGCGATATAAGATAAATTTTACAAACATTGGCTCAGCCGGCATTAAGTGCTCTTTATAAAAGACGCTATATTTTGGCAAGCTTTTTCAATATAATTCTCAAAGCTTTCTTCAGTCACATAGCCCAGATGCGGTGTGCAAAGAACTCTATCTGATTGCAATAATTTGCTCTCATATACTGGCTCGCTGTCATAAACATCCAGTGCAAAGTAAATTGAATTTTCCAAACTTAGTATTTTTTCTATCGCCCCTTTTTCAACCAAAGCTGAACGCGCTGTGTTGACAAAAATAGCATGAGGTTTCATGCTCAATAGATCATCTAATTTTATGATTTCTCTGGTTTTATCGCTTAAACGTAAATGGACGGATATAACGTCAGGACGTGTAAAAAATTCATCTTTTGAATGCGTAAAATGATAACCTAAATTTTTTGCTTCTTGCGTTGAACGCTCGCTCCCATAAACCAAAATGGACATGCCAAAAGCTTGAGCATATTGAGCAACCATTTTACCAATACGGCCAAACCCGAATATTCCAAGAGTAGCCCCTTTCATTTGGTTGCCAAATGTTGTTTGCCATCGTCCTTTTTTCATATCAGATACAGATTTACAGAGTTTTCTACGCGCAGACATAATTAAGAGCCACGCAAATTCAGCAGCAGAAGTTGGATCTCCACCACCGTCTAATATTTCAATTCCTAAGTCTCTACAAGCTTCTATATCAATATGTGAACCTATAGGGCCTGTTTGGCAGATTAATTTTAAATTTGGCAGTTTCAGGAGAAGATTTCTATCAACTATAGTCCGCTCTCTGATTAAGATCAGAATATCTATCTCTTTGAGCCTATCTTCTAAATCATATTCTTTAGCTAAATTATTTATAACCAGCACTTCATGCGATTTCATTAATTTTGTAATAGACTGTAATGGTAGAGTGGCTTTTTGATAGTCATCTGGAATTAATATTTTCAATTTAAACCTTCCGTTTCATTCATCAATATTTGAGCTCATTATTTCATTTCTAAAACAACCAAAAAGCAATCTCATCGCTGATATTTTGATATAACACCAAGCCTATTAACAAATTATACCCCTTGATTTATTGTTATTTCTAGCAAATAAGAATAGTATTAATCAGTTAGTTTTTATAAACTTTAAAACATTGCGACAAAAAGAAAAAGTTTAACTCAATAGATGGAGAATTGCGCTTTTCTCATATTCTAGAGGACGAACCTGAAGTGCTACGCTGGACTGAAGCCATGTCCCAGTTTTCTATAATAGACTACCAAGAAGGCCATACTTACAAACCATATTTTATTGTTGAAACAGAAAAAGCTACATATTTGTGCGAGATAAAGCGTGCTTCATATAAGTGTGATGTCTCTCTTTATTCGTTGAGATATCACTTATTTGTAGCATGAAGAGTAAATTTATTAAAATCATGATAAGAGGGAGATAGGAACTTTATAGGTGTATCATCATAGGATTAAGTCGTTTTGTTGAGAGCTATTTCTATTTTTGCCAAAAGGTTTTTGATATATTTAATTATAATTTCATAATAGTGGATGTACTTTATTTTTATGTGCAAGAAAGCTGATTGATTGTGTAAAATAGTATTCATAAAATTACATTATTCTTATCCTGTTAAGGACATTTTTTCTAGTGAGGGTTTTGCAATTGCAATGCTCTTTTTCTCATTCTAAATTTTGGTTAGAAAAAGCGTATAGAGGTGTTATTTTAAATTTAAGATATGCATCTTCCATTGTTGGTGTTACTGTTGTAAAAAATGATATTTTATTTGATACGCATAAGGTGTTACCAAGAAGATCGATGTATAGATAAAATTTAGATTGTTACAATATCTTGAAAAAACAATGGGTAAATAATTGATAATTGTGCTACGAAAGTTGTTAGATGGGTGTGTGTCAGCAATTCTTAATAAAAAAATTTTTCTTGATAGTTGGTTTTTTTCAAAATACTGCTCTTTTTATGCAAATCTTATGTTGGTAAGCTATGCAGTTTTCACGGGAACAGGATAATGCATTGAAGGCTGTTGCCGCGTGGTTGAAGGAAGGGCGTTCTCCTCTTTTTCGCCTTTTTGGCTATGCGGGGACGGGTAAGACGACGCTTGCGCGCTATTTTGCAGAGACAGTTGATGGTTCTGTTCAATTTGCTGCTTTTACAGGGAAGGCGGCGCAGGTTTTGCGTTCTAAAGGTGCAAGCAATGCTTGTACGATTCATTCGCTAATTTATTGTCCACGTGGTGAAGAGGAAGTTTCCGATGAAATAACAGGAAAAAAATCTATTGCTCCAACATTTACGTTAAATCGAAGAAGTGCTGCTGCACAAGCTAAACTCATTATTGTTGATGAGTGCTCGATGGTAGATGAAAAATTGGCCCGTGATTTAATGAGTTTTCGAACGCCAATTCTTGTTCTTGGTGATCCAGGTCAATTGCCTCCTATATCAGGTGGAGGCTTTTTTTCTAATGGAGAACCAGATTTTCTTCTTTCAGAAATTCATCGGCAAGCGCGAGATAATCCGATTATACGTCTTGCTATGGATGTACGTGAAGGACGCGATATTGCTTATGGTGACTATGGAGAAGCGCGCGTTGTGACACGTAAAGAGGTCAATCAACAATTGGTTTTGGATGCTGATCAGGTCTTGGTAGGGGTTAATCGTACACGCCACCTTTATAATCAGCGTTTGCGTGTGTTAAAGGGATTTACAGCAGATTATCCACAAGCGGGAGATAAGCTGGTGTGTTTGCGAAATGATCCGATTAAAGGTTTGTTGAATGGCTCTTTATGGAAGGTGATGACTTCACAGAAGGAGACCGTTAAACCAAGTATTAATCTTCTTGTGAAACCAGAAGAAAGTGAGCGTGGGGTAGCAAAGATTAAACTTTTAAAAGCAGCGTTTGAAAACCCTGATCAAGAAATTTCATGGCAATTAAAAAAGCGATATGATGATTTTGATTATGGGTATGCATTAACGGTTCATAAGGCGCAAGGTTCTCAATGGAATAATGTCGTTTTGTTTGATGAAAGTTTTGCATTTCGTGATATGTATGCGCGCTGGCTTTATACGGGAATTACCCGCGCAGCAGAACGTTTAACGATTGTTCGATAGAAAAAAGATGTGTATATCATCTAAGTTTCAGATGGAAAATGCCTTTTTTCTATCTTGTTACACACTATAAAAAAATGGAAATGGGCATGGCGGTAAAACTTTCGGTTAATCTTAATGCTGTTGCTGTTTTGCGTAATCGACGTAATCTTCCGTGGCCAAGTATAACGAATATTGGGCATATAGCGCTTGCTGCTGGAGCAGCAGGTTTGACGGTTCATCCGCGCCCTGATGAAAGGCATATTCGTTTTGCGGATTTACCAGATATATACTGTTTAATAAAGAACACTTTTCCTACTGCTGAGTTTAATATTGAAGGTTATCCCAGTGATCAATTTTTGGATATCGCTAAAAACTATGCGGATCAGATTACCCTTGTTCCTGATGATCCAGATCAGTCAACGTCTGATCATGGTTGGAATTTTGCTCATGATGCAGAATTTTTAGCACCTATTATTCAGAATTTAAAAAACAGAAAGATTCGTGTATCCCTTTTTGCTAATCCTACTGTCGATGGTCTTGATATTGCTAAAGCAATGGGCGCTGATCGTGTGGAATTTTACACGGGACCTTACGGTGGTGCATTTCAGGATAAAACAAAACAAGATCAAGAGCTCAATAAACTTGTTTTAGCAGCAAGAAGAGCAAAAGAATTGCAGTTAGGTATAAACGCAGGGCATGATCTGACACTTATGAATCTTCCTGCTCTTGTCAAAAATATTCCTTGGCTTGATGAAGTTTCTATTGGCCATGGGCTCATTGCTGATGCATTAGAGTATGGAATACATGAGACTGTTCAGCGTTTTATCCGGTTGTTATCGTAATCTTTTTCTCTCTATAAAAATTGGAAAAGAAATTTTTATAGAGGTTTGCCAATTTATCTTAAAAAACAATTTTATATATGTTGATATAAATAGCACTATTATCGTGCATTATAAATATTCTATTGTTCCTCTATTTATTGGTTGCTTTCTATCTTTTGTTTTTGAGTGCATGCGATGTTTTTTATTTGTACTATCCATTATGAGGAAGTTTTAAAATCTTCTTATTATAATTTCTTTGAATGGAGAAGAAGTAGGGTTTTGAAAGTATTTCCCTTATAAAGGAGTGCGTAGGATTTTAATGGATTAATACACAAATTTTCTTGATATTGGAGCTCATTTTTGGGTTATCTGTAAATAGTATAACGTAAAATCTCCTTATGAATAAGCTTAATGCAATAGGAGCTGTTAAATAGAATGATGATATCGACTTGTAGCTTTATGAAGTAAAGAGAGTGATGTGCAATAAATCTTACACTATTATAGGGAATTCTTGAAAAGGGCTTGAGCATATTAAAATTTTTTTATAAGGCGCCATAAATGGATAACATAATAGCCGTATGGGGGCTTCTTCGTGTGAGAGGCGTGGATATTAAAAGAACGTAAAAAGTAAAAACATCCTCTCTATTATTCTAAAGATATTGTTGTATATGCTTTTGAAGGTTGTATTAAAACAATACTTGTTATTTTGTAATTTTTCTTGCTATCCGTATTGATTTGGTTCATGTTAAAGATTGTATGTTGTATCTTAATTTTTAGAATATAGCGTTGTTGCACGATAAAAGAGTAGAATATTAGCTAAATTTTCTTTAGAAATCTTATTTTGTGTAATTATTGTTTTTGTAGAATAGCAGTTGAAGTTTATTTGGGGATCCGTATATGTTTTAGGAATGTTTGGGGACTACAGTTTTTTCTATGCAATATGTAAACTTTAAAATTATTCAATTGCTGTGTTCTTATAAGCGTTTTTTTTGTCTTTATAAGTGTGTGATGCACTGTAGATAATGTTTCTTATTGAATAAAAATAATCTGAAATCCAGTTTAAATAGAGAAAGAAGGAATTTTTTATGCGTGTTTATTATGATCGTGATGCGGATGTTAATCTCATTAAAGGGAAAAAAGTAGCCATTGTTGGTTATGGTTCTCAAGGGCGTGCGCACGCTTTAAACTTGAAAGATTCTGGTGTTAAAAATGTGCAAATAGCTTTGCGTTCAGGGTCGGAAACAGTTAAAAAAGCCATGGCTGATGGTTTTGAAGTGGTGAGTGTTGCTGAAGCAGCAAAATGGGCAGATCTCATCATGATGGCAACACCAGATGAATTGCAAGCTGATATTTATAAGGAACATATTCATGATCATTTACACGATGGGGCAGCGATTGCTTTTGCGCATGGTTTGAGCATTCATTTTGGCTTGATTGAACCTAAAAAAAACGTTGATATTGTGATGATTGCTCCTAAAGGTCCAGGGCATACAGTTCGTCATGAATACCAACGGGGTTGTGGTGTTCCTTGCTTAATAGCGGTGGCGCAAGATGCTTCAGGGCATGCACATAATGTAGCATTATCTTATGCATGTGGACTTGGTGGTGGACGTGCTGGGGTGATTGAAACAACATTTAAAGAAGAGTGCGAAACTGATCTTTTTGGTGAACAAGCGGTTCTTTGTGGTGGTCTTGTTGAATTGATTCGAGCAGGTTATGAAACATTAACACAAGCAGGTTATGCGCCGGAAATGGCTTATTTTGAGTGTTTGCATGAGGTTAAACTGATTGTTGATCTCATGTATGAAGGGGGCATTGCAAATATGAATTATTCGATTTCTAATACAGCTGAATGGGGTGAATATATGTCTGGTCCACGTGTGATTACGGATGAAACCAGAGCAGAAATGAAACGTATATTGAAAGATATTCAAACGGGTAAATTTACATCGAATTGGATTCAAGAATATAAAGCTGGTGCTGCTCATTTTAAAAGTATGCGGCGTTTAAATGATAATCATCCTATTGAAGAAGTTGGTAAAAAACTTCGTTCTATGATGCCTTGGATAAAATCGAATGCTTTGGTTGATAAAGAGCGTAATTGAAGATTCTACAGAGATATTTTGTCAATAGCTTTTATAATTTTATAGATAAATATCAAAAAAAGGGTAACTTTAGTTACCCTTTTTTATATGTTTTTGGAAACATAAGCTTTATTTTTTAATTTTTTGCATAATTCTTTTTCCCAAAAAGAAAGTATACAATTCCTAAAAATATGAACCATGCTGGAGTGTATTTTAAAGCTATGGCAGTGTCAGCTTCTAATGACAATAAATAGATAATGAATGCAAAGAAAACAAGAAGCGCCCAACACATAACAACACCTCCTGGCATTTTATAAGGAGAGACAGTATGCTGGAGAGGACGATTGCGGCGATAGACGATATAGCTGATCAAAATGATAGACCATACAAATATAAACAAAGTTGCGGCAATTGTCGTAACAATTGTAAAAGCAGCTATGAGTGTTTGAGATAACGATACAACGGCATAACCAAATAAGATGCATATACATGAAAAGAATAATGCGTTGGCTGGAACGTGGTTACGAGAAAGTTTTCCTAAAAATTTAGGAGCACCTTTTTGTGTTGCTAGCCCATATATCATACGGCTGGTAGAAAAAATTCCACTATTTGCTGAAGATGCGGCAGCTGTGAGGACAACAAAGTTCATCAAACCTGCAGCAGTTGGGATACCAATAAGTGCATACATTGTTACAAATGGGCTTTTTTCTGGACTGATTTGATCCCACGGCGTCACAGACATAATCACAAGAAGAGAGAATATATAAAAGAATACAATGCGGATTGGTATTGAATTAACAGCCTGTGGTAAAGCTTTTTGAGGCTCTTTTACTTCAGCAGCAGCTGTTCCAGCGAGTTCAATGCCAACAAAAGCAAAAATAACAATTTGAAATCCAGCAAAAAAGCCTGTAATTCCTCGCGGAAAAATATTCCCACCGTTCCATATATGGCTAAGAGAAGCAACCGTACCGTTTGGAGAGACAAAACCGGTAAAGATCATATAAAATCCTACAACGATTAGGACTAGAATTGCTAC
This sequence comes from Bartonella sp. AA78NXGY, assembly GCF_042197005.1. Lineage (NCBI taxonomy): Bacteria > Pseudomonadati > Pseudomonadota > Alphaproteobacteria > Hyphomicrobiales > Bartonellaceae > Bartonella > Bartonella sp. AA78NXGY. Next base: position 8,338 of record NZ_JBHIRI010000008.1, on the reverse strand, counting down.
GATTTTGATAAAACCAAACCAAAACTCAAGTTCGCCAAATAGTTTTACGGCGACGAGGTTAAGAATTAAAAAGGACATAAGACCAATTATAACAGGAATCCACGGATTGAGCTCAGGCCACCAAAAGTGTGTATAAGTGACAATAGCAATAATTTCAGCAGTTCCAGTGACAATCCAACACAACCAATATGTCCAGCCGATAAAGAATCCGGCACATGGCCCTAGAAGATCGGTTGAGAAGTCAATAAAAGATCGGTATTGTGTATTAGAAAGCAATAACTCTCCCATAGCACGCATGACAAAGTATAGAGCACAACCAATAATTGCATAAACGAGTAGAATTGAGGGGCCTGCTACACTGATTGTTTTTCCTGATCCCATGAAGAGACCTGTTCCAATCGCTCCACCAAGGGCTATAAGTTGTATGTGTCGGTTATGTAGTCCACGTTGCAATTTCTTCTTAGGTTTTTTTTCTAAATTTTGTTTGTTCATTTTTGGGGAGTTCTCCTTAGTTATTTTTAAATAAAAATTACCCTAAAAAAGGTAATTCCTTCTATCGGAACACGCTATGGTTAAGGAGTAAAGGAATTTTTTTCTATGACTATATGTGAATAAAGCAAAAACATTATTAATTAATGGAATAATTATTTTATATATAAGAAAAAAAAGATAAATTGTATTATATTTTTTTGATTTTTTATGTTTTATACATAATTAATATATATAATATAATTTATATTATATATTATTATATGTATATAAATAATAATTTATATTTTATGTATATTTATTTATAGTAAATTTTTATATAAATATATTTATATTTAAAATTATTTATTTATAGATATTGTTATCTATATAAAAATATAAATAAAATTGTAAATTTATTAAATATAAAACTTTGTATATAAATAAAATAAGTTTAAATAGTTAAACTATTATTTAAAACATTAAAAAATATATTTAAAATTTACATTTAAGTATTAATATTTAAAATTTATTACAAATAGAAAAATATTTTCATAGAATCTTTTTTTATTGCAGATAGCTATTAAGATATATTCTGTTTAGAGCTATATTTTTAATTTTGATAAAAAATTGAATATAAATTTTTTGGGGGGAAAGTTTTAGATAAATCTCATGTTTTATTAGTAAACAATGTCAGTGAAGTTTATAGAGAATTTTTTATAGAATAGCTCGTTTCTTATCCTATTGTGCAGTAAAATACTGTTGTGTAGAGTAGTGATATAAAGCATATAACATTTTACGCATTAAGTATTTTTAGAATGGGTGGTGAGTGTTCAGGGCAGGGCTAGCCCATAGAGCCTTATGTAGGTGAACCATATAAATGATCAGCAGCATTCCCCCCTTAATAAGCCGGATTGTTTACAAACCGGTGCTGGTAGGAATCGTCGTTTTTTGATGTTTGGGAGGAGGTTAAGTAGAAAAAGGGTAACTAAAATTACCCTTTTTTGAGATGTTTTTATGTATAGACTTTATTTGTTACCTTGAGTTATTTTTTTCTTTACAAACATAAAATACATTATACCTAAGAAAACAAACCAGAATATACTATATTTTAAGGCTAGTAGAGTATCAGCTTCTAATGTCAACAAATAGAGCATGAAAACAAAGAAAACTAAAATTATCCCACACATGATAACACCTCCTGGCATTTTATAAATGGATTCAGCGTGTAGATGAGGGCGATTGCGACGATACACAATATAGCTAATCAAAATTACAGACCATACGAATAAAAATGCAATAGCTGAAATGCTTGTCACAATTGTAAAAGCACTTATGAGGCTTGGAGAGAGTGAGGCAATTGTATACCCTATTAAAATACATAAACAGGAAAAGAATAGAGCATTGGCTGGAACATGGTATCTGGAAAGTTTACCTAAAATTGGAGGGGCACCTTTTTGTGTTGCAAGTCCATATATCATACGGCTGGTAGAAAAAATACCACTATTTGCTGAAGAGGCAGCTGAGGTGATAACGACAAAGTTTACCAAGCCAGCAGCTATCGGAATGCCTGCAAGCCAAAACATCGAGACAAAGGGGCTTTTATCTGGAACAATTTGATCCCAAGGTGTGACAGACATAATTACAGCGAGAGAAAAAATGTAAAAGAGTACAATACGGACCGGTATTGCATTAATTGCTTTGGGGAGCACTTTTTTAGGTTCTTTTACTTCAGCAGCGGTTGTTCCAGCAATTTCTATACCAACAAAAGAAAAAATAGCAATTTGAAATCCAGCAAAAAAACCTGTCATTCCTCGCGGAAAGATATTTCCATCGTTCCATACGTGATTGAGAGAAGCAACCGTACCATTGGGAGAGGTAAAGCCCGTAACGATCATATAAAATCCCACAACAATTAATGCTAAAATTGCGACGACTTTGATAAGACCAAACCAGAATTCAAGTTCACCGAATAGTTTTACGGCAAAGAGGTTAAAGATTAAAAAGACACTAATGCAGGTAAAAACGGTAAACCATGGATTGAGTGTTGGCCACCAAAAGTTCATATAAGTGATGATGGCAATAATGTCAGCAGCTCCAGTTACAACCCAGCTCAACCAATAGCTCCAGCCAACAAAGAAAGCGATTCCCGGTCCTAGCATATCGGTTGAAAAATCAATAAGAGATCGGTATTGTGAATTAGAAAGCAACAATTCTCCCATAGCACGCATGACAAAGTATAGAGCAAAACCGATAATAGCATAAACGAGTATGATGGAAGGACCTGCTACACTAATTGTTTTTCCTGCCCCCATGAAGAGACCTGTTCCAATAGCACCACCAATGGCTATAAGTTGTACATGTCGGTTGTGTAGTCCACGCTGTAACTTATTCTGAGAATTATCTTTTAAATTTTGTTTGTAGCTCATTTTTTGGGGGTTCCCTTTAATTATTTTGAGATTAAATTACACTAAAAAAGCATTATTTTGTATCGAAGCATGATATAAATGAGGTGTAAAGGAAAAAAACGTTTTTTATGATTTTGTGTGGATAAAGAAAAGAATATGTTTTAGGAATATGCTTTTGAAAAAAGAGAATGTTGTCCTCTTAAATAACGTAACAGATATTTGAATGGGGAGCTTTTTATTGTTATGAATAACAAATTAATTGTTCATTAAAAGACGTGGGGCTTTTAAAATTATTTCAGAAAGTTGTCAGGAGTTTTTATAATTTTTTGAAACTTATTATTTGTAATCAGTGCATTATTTATTATTATTCATAATGGTGAGAGTTTACTTTTTGCTCAAATAGCACTCGAGAGTTCTCATCTTAGTTTAAGAAACAATTTTTAATGGAAAATTAAAATGATTTTTAAATCATTTTTTTGTTTGTATGGTGCTATCATAAATCAAAAAGTTACTTTTGTTTCATAAGCGAAAAGAGGAATATCATAGCTTATTTTTTTAAAGTGATGAATAAGGATTTTGTTTAGATATTGGTAACATTTTATAAAATATTGCGAGAAACTCACATTGTTTACACAAACGCCCTTGAGAGTATGATAAAGAAATGCAACGTAATTCAGTTATATAAAGAAAAAAAGAACTGGGGATTGTATAAGCTCTGTTAGAGATTGAGCTATTCATAGTGAGAGACAGAATCAGGAAAAGATTGCTCTATTAACTTTACAATTTGTTATCAAAGATAAAACTATCCAAAGAAAATGAAAAAAGAAAACAGAGATAAAACTGTTCCTGTCGCAATGTTAATCGAGCCTTTTACCCGCTGCTTTTTTAAGGCGGTACTGGCAAATGATATAAAAATGGTCATTAAAGTAAACCATGCAAAGATGTTGAAAGAATGTATTGTGACAAGTTCAAAACCTTTTTTAATGCTACCTCCAGAAGCTAAGAATTTTGGAAAAGCTGCTATATAAAATATAGATACTTTGGGGTTTAGTATTTGTGTCAGAAAACCGTCCATATAGCTGGTTAAAAGCTTTGTTTCACTCGTAGCATGCTTTTCATTCGTTGAACTTCTTTCTTTTGAATTTAAGCTGTGTATTCCAGATTTAATTGATTTAAAGCCCATGTATAATAAATAGCTGCCACCCATGAGTTTTACTAAAAAAAACAGCGTTTTGTTGTTGAGAATGAGCGCTGATACACCTAGGTGTGGAAAATGCCCCATGCACATATGTTGCTGTACACAATCCTAAAACGTTTACAAATGCGTTCTTTCTTCCCAATCTCGTTGCATTATCGATGATAAGGGCCATATTCGGCTCCGGTGAGATGACTAAAAAAAATGAAACAATGAAAAAGGTCAGTATTTGATGATTCATTTTACTTTTAGCTCTGAAATTAATTGATTTTCGAGATACAATTCTATTCTGTCAAACTGAGAAAGTTTTCCTACACCCTGTGGAGTGCCTGTGTATATGAGATCACCACGTCTTAGCTGAATGTAGTGACTTAAAAATGAGATTATCTTCTCAAAGTTAAAGATCATATTTTTCGTATTGCCAACTTGTCTTGTTTCGCCATTTAACTTCATTGCAAAGGTTATTGGGTTGTTTATTTTTTCCTTGTTTATGAAGTCAGAGACGTATGCGGCGCCTTTAAATCCTTTCGATAAAAGCCAAGGAAGCTTTTTTTCTTTCAGTTTTGTTTGCAAATCCCGCGCTGTGAGATCAAGACCTATTGCTACGGCATCATAGCATTCTTCTGCTTCTTCCTCCATGATCATGAAAGCGTCCTTTGAGATTTTGAGTACAATTTCGGTTTCAAAATGTATTTCTTTGGAAAAATTAGGGAGATAAATTTCATTGCCTAAAACGAGTGAACTTTTTGGCTTGCTAAAGATAACGGGTTCATCTTCAACAACATTACCTAGTTCATGAACATGTTCAACATAATTGTATCCAACACAGTAGATGTCATTTATCATAGGGCGCCCTCCAAATTTTTCATTTTCTCTTTGTATAGGCAAGAGAGAACTTTGCAAACAACATTTTTTCTTATATCGCGTTGTGCGGTTTCTGAAAAAGAAGCATTATGTGGGTTGATGATTAACCATGATGACAGTTCTTCGCATTATCCTCTTTTGAAGAGTGCCCAATCTTATAGTCTTTGAGATTATTTTAATTTTGATTGCCAATTTCCCGAAATTACTTTATTATTTAAAGAGTGATTTTGCTCGTCTACGCAGCGATCAGTAGGGGTTGAAAGCCCTAAAGTTCGATCATAAATGAGCCCACTCTGTGGGTGTCTCGGAATTATGGGATATTTTTCTATGTCTAGGTGCGGTGAGCACTAAAAGCAAAAAATCTGACTCGAACTCAGTATTTTCAGGCTCTCGGAATACTAATGCGAGGGTGCTCGCACCCAGCGGGGGACTTGAAAGTGAAAAGCAAAAAGCCACATTTTAACGACATTTCTATAGGCAAAAAATCGCTTTCAAAAAAAATGCTGGGAATGTCGTAAAAGCAATTAGGGCACCAATTAGGGATAACTTTTCAACAAATCCAAAAGTATGAGAAAGTCTGTGATGGTTAAAAAGAAGCAGACCGTGGCAAACTTATTATGGCATTTGGAACGGAGAAGATTTTTACCAGCTTTAAGATAGCACAACAAATATCCGGAACTGGAGAGCGTGTTTTGTTTCTCGTGCCTTTTCTGGCTTTGATGTCATAAACAATAAGAGAATGGACACGCTATACAGAAGTGCCGTTTCGTTCCTTTGCGGTGTATTCTGATACATAAGTTGGCAAGCGTCGTAAAACAAAGATGCTGTTGTCGAACTCGATGTCTCAGATCTTGGCTCTATCAGCTACCAACTGATGTTCAAAAGCTTTGAAAAAAACAAATAAAGTCTTAGCGAATGCAATGACCGTGGTGTTGGCTACTTACCAATTAATCCAAGTTATTGCGGATGCGCAAGAGAAATACGGTTTATCAGAATTTGATCTGATCATTTGTGAAGCGGTGCAGGTTAAGGCAGATAAGGTAGAACCTTTGGTTGTAGAAGCCAAAGAAGTAGCTGAGACTGCGAAGATAACAGCGGAAGAAGCGATGAATGTTGCGGAGCAAGCAAAAGAAGAGGCTGATACGACAAAGCAAGGGCTTGGAGAGGTCAAGAGTTCATTAGACACGGTGACAGCAACGACAAATTCTGCGAATACAGCCGCCTCTGAGGCAAAAGTGTTAGCGGAAGAAGCGAAGAGTGTATTGACAGAAGTTCAAGAGAAGGCACAGAGGAACAGTGACAGTCTTTCTGAATTTCCAGGTAAGGTAGGTTCTCTTGCCACTAGTTATTTAGAGGATGTGCGTTTTCATCAACCTGACAGAATTCTGGAAGTCGATTCGAAAAATAGAAAAGGTCTTGTGATCAATGAAGGGGCATGTTTTCGCTTTTATCATGGTGGAGAGAATGGGGATAGGTCCATCTTTTACAGCGTTCCAGGGCGTGGAAGGATGACTTTTGACGAAGATCTTGAAGCAGGAAAGGATTATTATATATATCTCATCTTAAAAGATCAGACGAATGAGCTATGCTTTGAGCTTTCGCAAAATCCGACGGCTCCTGATGGCTATACAAAGGATAATTCTGAAAAGATCGGTGGATTTCATACGCTATGTGCGGATGTTGGTGAGATTGAAGGTCATCTCTTATCGGGTTACCAAGCGGGGGATGTTTTGCCCAATTCTGTTTGGTGTTTAAATCACTGTCCGAGGACTGATCCAGAGGGAATGGTTTACGATCCGTGGAAGAATATTTGGGTTGATATTTATCTTCAATCAGGGACAGATGCAAATGTAAAGTTGGCATATGGTGTTCCGATTACGACCAATCGTAGCTATGCGGATCATGCATTTGATTTTTGGTCTGTTAATAAGAGATTTTTGACGAGTGATGAGTTTTCGCCATGCATGTATGGAAGTAATCAAGCAACCAGTATTGTCGGCAATCAAGCGCCTTCTCTTAAGACGTCTGGAGGACACGTTGATACAAACAATAGACGGATGATTTCGCATATCGGTTGTGAGGATGGTTGCGGTTATGTTTGGCAATATTTGTCTGGTTGTTATCCAGTGACTAAATGGCATACAGGGGAGCAAGGAAGCAGTTTACGTGTAGACATAAATGTTATGTTGGAAGGAGGCGATTGGACTGGTGGCTCTAACAATGATCATCTTGTACGGAATTTTGCGCATTCTCGTTATGTAGAAGATGAAAAAATAGGCGCCCGTGGATGTAGCGAGCCACTTTATTATAATTAACGCGAGATTGATTAGAACATCATTTTATCCAGCCCCACTTTTGTGGGGCTTTTTTTATGGAGCGTCAGATGAGAAAGATATCGAAAGAAGGATAGGCACTTCATCTTGAAGTTTTAAAATCAAAGCTTTTTCTACTAAACTCATGATGTCAACCAGAGCAGTACAATCTTATCACTCATATTTTCATGTCTAGAAAATTGAGATAATGCCATCCATAAATCGCATAAGAAGTTAGAATCTACCTTCATTGCACACCTCCGTGGACTTGTTCTCTCAAACATGCCGCCAATCCTTTAGGTGTGATTTTTGTTGAAGGCAGCACCTTTTCTGTTCCATCCGATTTTTGAATGGTGATGGCAGAACAGTCCATGAATCCTTTGTTGATTTTATCCTGATTAAGGTAACAATGGACCACGTCGATACACCCAATCATTTTTACGTAAGTAATCTATTAAATCCTTTGGTCTTATCTCCAACATCTTCGCGGCTTCAATCAAACCAAACAAACCATCAGAGCGTTTTAAGCCTTCTAAAGCTTTTGCTTTTGGTGCTAATTCTGAAATAACATGGTTTTTCTGCTTAATTTGATTTTGTAGATGATTTAAGGCGCCAAGTAATACCTCGGGTTTGGAGTAATCAATTTGTGGAATAGCTACTTGTCTTTCCAACTCTTTCCAACGGTCAATTATCTTTGCTCGTAAGGCAGTGCTGTAACTAGAAACAAGAATTAAGCATTCACGCTTTGGCAGGTTATAACAGGGCGGCTTTCACTTTTGTTATCAAGGTAGTGCCCACCAAAATCAACCTCCTCAAATTTGAGGGCGTTAAGTTCTTCAAGCGTTTTCTTGATGTCACGCATAATATTGTCATGCCTTTTGCCACATAATTCAGTAATTTTAATAATGGTATTCATAAAGAATTCTTAGATGTTAGACGTTCCTTAATGACATTCTAAAAGAGTGCTGGGCACTAAGAAACACGGCATCTAGTCCGTCGTTACGCCTTTCCCCGAAGGGTATTGTATAGCATAACTACACCCGACAAAGTTATTATATGCGCCTAACATACAATGAGTCAAAGTCTTTAAT